>DAOWFB010000173.1 GCA_030638205.1 Thalassospiraceae bacterium | reverse complement strand
GCCATTTGCATCTTCATCGCGAAAACCCACACCAAGGGTTGTGCTTTTTAAATCAATATTCATTTGACCATCTGCATCAAATGTTACGGTTGCCGATGGTGCGCCATTTGCCTGTAGCCATGTTTGCATTGTGGTTGCAACTGTAGCTATGGTATGGGGACCGGTACCAGCGAGCATGGATGCCCCCGTTAAATCACCGACGGCTGTTTGTTTGCCAGCATCATCAAACAAAATAATTTTTGTTGTTCCCGCAGAAAAAGTTATTGTTTGTGTTGCGGTATCAAGAAATTGTCTGGTGCCAGAAAGTGTTTCGGGCGCAGGAAATGATATTCCGCTGTTATGGTGCTGGTTAAAGGTATCTTGCATCTTGCTTGCCAGCTCATCAATCTGGCTTTGTAGACTCGGCAAGGTCTCATCACGCATTTGGATAAGGCCTTTTAGGCTGCCATTTCGTATATTATTGGTAATATCGGTAACGCTGCCGCCAACGGTTACGTTAATGGCGCCTATATTGCCCGATGCATATGTTGATGTGGGGGCAACAAACCCTGCCGGACTGTGGCTTACATTAACAGTAATGTTATCAACCAGTGTTTGCCCGCCCATGGTAAAGACAACAATACCACCGTCTGAACGTTTAAAATAACCAATATCAATAATTTTAGAAAGATCGTCCAGCGCCTTGTCGCGCTGATCAGCAAGGTCGGTAATATCACGGTTTACAACTGCATTGCGTACCACTGACTCGTTCAGCCGGGATATATCCGCAATTATATTGTTAATGGCGGTTACCTGGGTTTCAATATCTCGGTCTGCTTGTAGGCGAAGATTTTGAACAGTATCGCTCATATCTTGTAATTTGATGCCCGTTTCGGTAATTGAATTGATAAACTCACTTTGATCAAGAATTTTTTCAGGTGAAATAGCCAACGCTTCAAGTGACGAAACAACACCACCTAATTTATGCGCTATCGAAGTATTGTTAGCCGGAGACCCAAATGTTTCTTGTATGCGTTTAAAAAAATCATCCTGAGCGGTATAACTGTTAAGGGTGCCATATTCCATGCGTAGAGTTTTTAATAAACCCTCATCAACCCTTCTGGTTATTTGGCCAATTTGTACGCCGGCACCTGCACCAGCCACAGTACGTTGTTCAAATTGAGCTATTTTTCTTGAATAACCTTCGGTGTGTGCGTTGGCAATATTATTAGCCGCGGTATCCAGCGCTGCCTGGTTTGATAAAAGCCCGCTTTGCGCTGTAAATAATGATAGGGTTAGGTTTCCGGCCATGGTTGGTTCGCCTTCTGCTTAATTTTTTCTCTGTTCTAGAGATTTTGGTCCAGTGAAATTGGAACGGAAGTTGGTGCCGACATATTGCCGGAACTGTTTTCTTTTCCGTTTTCAGAATATGTTTTTGCGTCGTCTTTTCTTTGGTCTTGCACTGCTTGTGCCACCACGTCCAAGAATCTGCGATTTGCCTCAATTGATCCCGATAGTAGCTTTTCGTTTTCTTCCATTAAATCATTAAGCGATTTGCCCAAATCCATAAGGTTGTCTTTTATTTCTGGATCAATTTTTTTCAATTCTTCCTTGTCGTTTATGAGACCTTCCATTCTTTTGGCGTAGGCATGCCCAAGCGCCAGCTTGGTTTCGACCATACTTTGGATGTCGTCATATTTCTTTTTATGTAGCGCGTCGTTTTCGCGCATAAGCAACGCACTCATTTTTGTGCAAATCAAAACAAGGTCATCAATTCTTTGTTCCATATTCATCATTGGCTCGCCTCCTGTAGCATTATCATTTCACGCATCACCGCGTCAGCAATACCCACGCCACCGGCGTTGGAAATTGCCTTGCCGTATTCGTCAATCTGTAATGATTTCCACATCTTTTCGCTCTGGCCACCACCAAATGGTTCTTCGGCTTCGGTGCCTTCAAACATTGGGCGCATCATTTGCGATATGTACATGGCTTCAAATTCTTTGGCGGTTTTTTGCATGATGGCCTCATTCGCAGCACCCATATTTTTCATGTTGGGGGTTTTGCGACTTTGGCTCATGGCCATATCTGTTTGCATTTGCATATCAAGCGAGCTCATTACATCACCTCTATTTCGGCTTGTAACGCGCCAGCTGCTTTTACCGCTTGTAAAATAGTAATCATGTCGCGTGGGCCAATGCCCAGCGCGTTTAGGCTATTTACAAATTCCTGCAACGTCACACCGCTATCAACAACACCCAACTTTTGTCCTTCGCCTTGATCGATCTGCACTTGGGTGCGGGGAACAACCTCGGTCGTGCCAACCTGGGCAAACGGGTTGGGTTGCGATACCAGCGGTGTTTCGGTTATGCGAATGGTAAGATTGCCCTGGGCAATGGCAACGGTTGAAAGGCGAACGTTTTCACCCATAACAATCACACCGGACTGCTCGTCAACAATTACACGCGCCATTTGGTCTGGCTCAATCCGTAGCTGTTCGATATCGGTAATCATTTCAACCACGCGGCCTTTGTAGGCATCTGGGACAACCACATTTACCGTTCCGGGATCAGTTGATGTTGCTGCCAGCGTGCCAAGAAATGCATTAACTGCATTGGCCATGCGCCTGGATGTGGTGAAATCTGGGTTGCGTAGGCTCAGCTTTACGCTTTTCATTGTTTCGAGATCAAAGCCGATTTCGTTTTCAACTATTGCCCCATTAGGTATGCGGCCACTGGTGGGCACACCCTTGGTTACGGTTTCAGCTGCACCACCAGATGCAAATCCACCAACCACAATGCCGCCTTGGGATACCGCATAAACATCACCGTTTGCACCAAGCAACGGTGTCACCAGCAATGTTCCGCCGAGCAAACTATCGGCATCACCCAGCGAACTAACCGTTACATCAATCCGTGCGCCCTTGGCCGCAAACGGCGGTAGGGTCGATGTAACCATTACGGCGGCAACGTTTTTGGAATCCAGTCCGCCATCGGTTGGCTTTACGCCCAGACGGTTAAGCATCGATTTAAGGCTTTGTTTGGTAAAGTGACCATCCTTCAGGCTGTCACCGGTGCCGTTAAGGCCGACCACAAGGCCGTAACCGACTAGCATGTTGTCTCTGACGCCCTCAAATTCGGATATATCCTTGATGCGTGAAGCCGCATTGGCCGGTGCCCACACCGATAAAATCAGAAGAAGGAACAGACTTAAAAGAGCGGCGCTTAGTACCTGAAAAACCTGGCGCCGGATCCTAGCTGGAGCTTGGTTCCGGCTGTCAGGCCAAATATTTGTTATTGTCCGGTTCATTTCGCTTTATTCCCGTTGTTTTGTCTATATTTCCCTTATGCGATGCGAATTCCGTGCCAACTAAACAATCAATACAACATGCTGAAATTATTGATTATTTTTATGCATTACATGTAAATATGTGAAACCAGATGGGCACCGCTTGCACAGATACGTTAGTGGGGGAATAAATTGCCGGGTTGGGCGTCTTGGTGCCCCAAACAACTTAAATACAGCTTACGCCTTTAGGTTTTTTTTGGGACTACCTCTTGAGATCTCTGGCAGAGACTGTCATTTCATCAACTGTTCTGAAAACTGTTGCGGCTGAATTGTAGGCATTTTGGGTCATTATCATCTTGGCGAATTCATCAGCAATGTCGACATTTGAAAGCTCATTAGAGAATGGGCTGAATTGGGTACCGTTACCTCCCTTAGCATAAGTTACGTCAATCAGTCCCGATTCAGAGCTTTCCTGAAACAGGTTACCGTTTTTCATAATCAATGCGTTGGGATTGCTTACGGTGCCAAGTGCCAGCCTATAAAGTGGGCGTTGGGTGGAATCGCCAAAATGACCAATAATTGCGCCCTCTTTATTAAAAGAGAATTTGCTCATGGATGATGCCGCAAACCCATTTTGGCTAAATCTATCAGGAACAAAATCACCAGAATATTGGGTGATGTCTGAAATATCAAAGGCAACCGTGGCCGCAGACCCGCTAGTAAAGGCAAATGCCATGCTTGCCGATGTTGGCGATGCAAGCGTTCCGTCGGAATTAAAAGTAATGCTTTGCGTAGGTGATGTGGTGGCGCCGGCGTTATATGTTGCCGATAAATCCCAAGTGTTTGTGGCAGTTTTGGTAAAATTTAAAACTGCTGTTTCGGCATTTCCTGCGCTATCAAAAACTTGAATATCATATATATGTGCATTGCCAACGGTATCTTGCGCAGGAACATTAAGCGCCAATCTAGCGTTGGTCGAAGCCTGCCCTTCGTTGACAAATGCATATGGGTCAACCCGTAGCGCCGAGGTTGCGGCCTCTGGGGTGAATTCGCCTAAAAAATCAGTGTCCCACCCTTGAACGAAATAGCCATTTTGATCCACCAGATAGGCTTCTTTTGTGGTGATTGTATCGCCGTTTTCATCTGTTACCTGTATATCGTCGCCATTGACCATGTTAAACGAGCCGTTGCGAGATAAAAATGTTTCGCCACTGCCATCAGCGTTGCTATTAAGTATAAAAAACCCATTACCGCTAATGCCAATATCAAGATCTCGTGCGCTGGAGGTCAGGGTGCCTTGTTTGCTTATGAGTTGGTAATCCGTAGGGCGAACGCCGCCCAAATCTGATACGGCTGAAACTTGTTCGCTAAGAATGGTGGAAAAACGAGTTTCCGATCCTTTGAAGCCATTGGTAGTCGAGTTAGCTATGTTCATGGCGATGGTGTTCATTGCCTGACTTTGGCTCATCATTGCCAGCATGCTAGAAGTAAAACCACCGTAAATTGACATTTTGCCAACTCCTAATGCGGCGGCTATATATTGCCGCCCATAAATTTACTATTTGCTCCACCGCTCTACCACTTAGCTATATGGCGGCGCGCAATACTCCACTGCTAAGTTTGCAAGAAGGGTGCCAGTCAGCATATATGGCTAACTATTTGATATTAAATATATAAATTATATTGATGCTGGGAATCTCTTGCCGCAGGTGGGCTAAAAAGACAGCCATGGTGCAAAAATTGCCGGGTGCCAAGTAGGTGCCAAGTAGGTATCGGGCATTAGTCGGCGGGAAAAATAAATGCATTCGTCATATCTGCACTAACGTTTACGCTTGAGCCAACCGCAGGTAGCGATATGCCGGGGGTGCGAACGTGCAGCACCTGTTCGCCACCGTTTCCGTCATCAATAATGATGTGAAGGTGGCTTGAGCTACCAAGGGGATGGGTAGAATCAACCCGGCCGGAAATAAAATGCGTACCTTTTTTGGCTGGAACATCTTCGCCGCTTGGTGAGATAAGTATGGCCTCGGGGCGCAGCATTACCACAATCTCTGTCCCGTTTTCAAAACCGGGCGCATCAAAGGTTCCCAATTGTGTTTTGGCCTGCCCATCCGTGACCGTGCCACGGCATCTGTTAACCGGGCCAAAAAGCTCGGTAACAAAGGCGCTGACCGGGTGAAAGTATGTCTGCACCGGGGTTCCGGCTTGTACCACGCGACCTTCGTTCATGATAACTATATGATCGGCCATGAACATTGCCTCTTCCGGATCGTGGGTGACCATCATTACCGCAACACCGCTTTGTTTTAGGAATGTCAGTGCCTCTTCGCGAACCTGGGCCCGACGGGTTACATCTAGCCCGGAAAAAGGCTCATCCAATAACAGTACACCCGGTTCCGGTGCCAGCGCCCTAAGCAAGGCAACCCGTTGTTGTTGCCCGCCCGATAATGTGTGCGGGTAATTATATGTGTGATGGGATAGACCCATATGTTCAAGGGAATCTTTTATCCATTGGCGTCGCTCTGGGCTAAGGTTTTCTATGCCAAAGGCAATGTTTTCAAAAACGTTTAGGTGCGGGAAAAGCGCATAATCTTGAAACATCAATCCAACGTCACGTTTTTCTGGCGCTACGGAAAACCCGCTTGCGCCATCGGCAACGGTAACACCTTGAATAGCAACCTGGCCTTGTTGCAGGCTCTCCAACCCGGCAGCAAGGCGCAACAGGGTTGTTTTCCCACAGCCAGATGGCCCCAACAGGCAGGTGAGCTTGCCCGGGCCGGCAACAAGGGAAACATCATCAAGCACCATATCGTTACCAAATGCATGACGGATGCGATTCATTTCAAGACCGCTCATTTACCATCTCCGCTGGTTGGTTTGTTTTTCATAATCATTGTTCTGCTCAGCAAAATAACAGGAATTATGCCCGCGCCAACAATTGATAATGCGGCTAGTGATGCTTCGGGTAACATTTCATCCGATGCATATTGGTGAACGAATGTGGCCAGTGTTTCAAAATTAAATGGACGTAAAATCATGGTCATTGGTAATTCTTTCATGCAATCGACAAACACCAAAAGCCCAGCGGTTAATATAGACCCTCGCATTAGTGGCACATGAACACGCTTGAGGGTCGAAAATCTGCTAAGGCCAAGGGTTCTCGCCGCACCATCCATATTGGTAGTTATCTTTGCAAGACCGGCATCAAGAGTACCAAACGAAAGCGATAGAAACCTTGTTACATAGCCAAATGTAACGGCTGCTATTGTGCCGGAAAGTATTAGCCCGGTTGCAATACCAAAATTATTTTTCATCACACCATCAATGGCGTTATCAATCCAACCAAGGGCAACAATTATTCCTATGCCAAGTACCGCACCGGGAACGGCGTAGCCAAGTGCGGCAAACCTTGTCAGGAAACGAATTCCTCTGTTTTGCCCAAGGCGCAAACCGTATGCCAAAACAATACCAATGCTTACCGCGATAACTCCCGCCAATGCAGAAAGCATCAGGGAATTGCCAACATTTTCCCAGAACGATGTCTCTAGTGTGTTAGCGTAATAATCAACAGCGTATCTTCCTAATACCCATGCTGGAACCACAAACCCGGTAATTACCGGAATGCTCATGGCGGTAAACGCCACCCACTTAACCAACCCATTTAATTGATAGCCGGGAAGTTTACGCAAACGGGTTGATGTATTGTGAAATTTACGTCCGCGCCTGCCAACGCGTTCAAGCGTAACCAGAACACCAACAAATAAAAGTAAAATGCTGGCAAGTTGCGCTGCACCCGAGGGTGAATTCATGTTTAGCCAGACATCAAATATACCTGCGGTAAATGTGGCGACGGCAAAGAAATCAACCGTGCCAAAATCATTGAGTGTTTCCATCATTACCAGGCTAACCCCAACGGCAATTGCCGGGCGGGCCATTGGCAGGGCTACTTTAAAAAAACCGCGCCATGGGCCGTGGCCCAGCGTCCGGCTGGCCTCAAGCACGCAAACCGATTGCTCAAGAAAGGCCGAGCGCGCCAGCAAATAAACATACGGATATAAAACCATGGTCATCATGGTTGCGGCCCCGCCGATGGATCTTATTTCCGGGAACCAGTACTCACCTTTTGTTTGCCAGGCAAACGCATCCCGCAGGGAATTTTGTAGCGGCCCTGAATATTCAAGCAGGTCGGTATAGACATAGGCAATTACATAGGCAGGAACCGCCATCGGCAATAAAAGCGCCCATTGAAATATTCGCTTGGCGGGAAAATTACACATGGTAACAATCCATGCGGTGCCCGTGCCAATTACAAAAGTTCCAAAACCGACACCGATCATAAGCACAAGGGTTGTTCTGATGTAACGGCTCAGCACCGTATCAAGAAGATGCCGCCAGATGTCCTCGGTTGGTGCAATCGCCAACCCAATAACGGTAATAATAGGAACGGCGGCAATGCACGCGACAACAAGAACCGACACAGTCCAGCCATCCAGCCTTGCCCCGATAAGGGCAAGCCAAGACAAGCTGTTTTTGTCATTGGTTAATGTCTGGGCGGTCACTTTAAATATGTCCCCTTGTTTTTTTATTTCTTATTGGTGTTTTTTGGCGGTTGATGGGTTTAGTGATTAAACCCAACCCGATCCATCATTCTTGCCGCACTGTCATGAAGCGCTGCTATATCGATCAAGCGCTGTTCATCGGGCTTGAAGCTTCCCCACGAAGCCACAATTGGGTGTAACGAAACATCTTTTTTAAGAGGATATTCAAAATTTTGCGCAGCGTATATTTGCTGGGCTTTATCGGACGCTAGAAATTCCAATAACAATTTTGCCTCAACCGCGTGCTTGGCGCTTTTGGTTATGCCGGCTGCTGAAATATTTACATGCGCACCACGACCAAGGGTTGAGTTTTCGCCATTACCATTATCAGGTTGGTTGGGAAAAATAATATTCACCGCGGATGCCCATTTTTTTTCATCGGGCTTTGCTTCGTTTGTCAGCATTTTGCCCAAATAGTAACTGTTGCCGATTGCAATATCGCATTCGCCTTCAAAAATAGCGCGAACCTGTGCGCGGTCATTTCCTTGTGGTCGACGGGCAAGATTTTCCTTTACGCCGCTTACCCATTTTTCAGCCTTTTCAGAACCAAGTGCATTTATGACCGATGCCAGCAGGGAAATATTATATTCGTGCTTGCCCGAACGCATGCAAATGCGACCCTTGAAAAGCGGGTTTGCTAAATCTTCGTAGGTTTTTATTTCACCGGGCCTTATGCGCTCCTTGTGGGTGAAAATTACCCGCGCCCGATAGGTCAGGCCGAACCACAAATTATCCGGATGGCGATAAGACGGGCCGATATTTTCTTCCAGTAATTTTGATGTCACGGGTTGCAACAATCCTTCGCCGGCAATGGCATCAATTCTTGTGATGTCGGCTGCCAATACCACATCGGCTGGGCTGTTTGCGCCCTCTGCCTTGAGGCGTTGTAATATTCCCTTTTTGGCGTAAACCGCATTTACCTTGATGCCGGTTTCCCGGGTGAATTCTTCGAGCAGGGGGGCCATCAGGAACGATTGGCGGTATGAATAAAGGTTAACCGGCCCGTTTGCCCCTGCGCCATGGGCGTTATTTGCGGTAAGTGGGCTCAGCAATGCACCCATTACGACAGCAAAAAAGGCGGCGCCATGACCGCTATATTTCATATAATTTGTTGTTTTTGTTAGCATTTTTACCGTATTCTCTAATTTAGAATTAGTTGCAACTGCGAATTATTCGCAACAACATGATTAAACTATACTTCAGGCTTGTAAATTGCAACTCGAATAATGGCCTCAACAATGGAAAGCTGCCAGTGGGCCCATTTGCGGCCCATTTGCGGGCCATAGTGGTATTCATTAGTTAAGGGCTTGTGATATATGATATTCACGGCCAAAGTCTTGGTCGCCAAATTTTTTTGGGGTTTTTCAGGAGGTTATTAAAGTAAGTGTCCATCAAGATAACAGGCCCCGGAGGAGCTAAATCGACAAGCGGCACCAAACGCACAAAAGGGGCGGGGGCTGCCGGTGGCTCGTCCTTTGCCGATCAGCTCAAAGCCGCTTCCGGGTCATCCGGCACAAATGGCGTTAGCGACCCCGGCGTTGTTGAAAAAGCCCAGGTCGAAGGCGTCGATGCCATTCTTGCCATGCAGGAATCCGGCGATGGGGGTGAAGAACGCGCCCGAAAACAGGCCCGGGCCTATGGTGTAGAGCTCTTGGATAGGCTGGGTGAGCTGCAGGACGGCCTTTTGCTGGGCGCAATCCCCAAGGATAAATTGATGGAAATCGCCCATAAAATACGCTCAGAGCGAAAACGGGTAGATGACAAGCATCTCAACGATATATTAGATGAGATCGAGCTCCGCGCTGAGGTAGAAATAGCTAAATATACCAGATAGTTATAGGTTTTATTCCCGGTTTTTCCACCGTATTTGCCCCTAAATCACCCAAAAGCCCCCTTGCCTAGAACCGCTTGCTTCAATATAAGTCCCGGCAACTGATGAAGTGGAGCAAGGCCAATATGGCCGCATGCTTATGTAGGGGACAGATTGCAAATGAACGTTACACTTCCACCTGATTACAAGCCTTCCGACAAGGAAGAATTCATGAACTCGACAATGCGGGAATATTTCCGCAAACGTTTGGACGACTGGAAAACAGAGTTGTTGAACGAGTCGAGTGAGACCATTCAGCATCTTCAGGAAAGCTCCATGCTAGAGCCCGATATCGCTGATCGTGCTTCGCTTGAAACCGAACACGCGCTTGAGCTGCGCACCCGTGACCGTGCCCGCAAATTGATTTCTAAAATTGACGAGGCCTTAGAGCGCATCAATGATGGTTCTTTCGGTTTTTGCGAAGACACCCACGAGCCCATATCGGTACGTCGGTTAGAGGCACGCCCCATAGCGACACTTTCCATTGATGCGCAGGAACGCCACGAGCGCATGGAAAAAACTCATCGTGATGATTAGCTTATAATTTTAAGAGCGCGCCATAAGGCACCTTAATTTAAGAGCGCGCCATAAGGCGCGACGCACGCTTGTGCGTTGTTTTACTCAAGCGGCTAAGCAGCCGCCGCCGCTTATGCGGCGTTCTTAAAACAAAAAGAAGGCCGGAGCAAAAACTCCGGCCTTAAGGTGCTAATTATTAAACGGTTACAGGAGATCCACGCAATCCCGCAGTTTCGCCGATCTGGTTTTATGGCGAAGTTTTTTCAATGCCTTCGCCTCGATCTGTCTTATCCGTTCCCTGGTGAGATCGAAAATCAATCCGACCTCCTCGAGGGTTCGCGGTAAACCGTCGGACATACCGAACCGCAAACGAATTACTTCCTCTTCGCGGTCGGTCAGGGTATTGAGCACTTTCTCTATCTGATCCTGGAGGTAAACGAAGGACGCCTTCCCGCTGGTTGTTGAAAACTGCGGGTCGGCTATCAGGTTAGACATCTGGTTATCCTCGTCATCCCCGATCGGTTTGGAAAGAGAAACGGTCTGGGGTATGACGCTTAAGATATC
>DAOWFB010000004.1 GCA_030638205.1 Thalassospiraceae bacterium | reverse complement strand
TTGTATGGCGAACAAATCCTGTTTTTTTGCTCATTGTTTGGCCTCCCGTTTCCACGGTGGGGCCGATGTTCGCTCGGCAACACGCAAATGGGCCGAACGCGCGCGCGGATTGCTGCGCTGCTCATCAGTGCTTGGGCTTATGGCTTTTCGTGAAATTAGCTTAAACGTCGGCTCCGGCCCGGGCTCGGTTGGTGCGGGCACATGGCGCGAGGGCTGCGGGGCATCGCCGCTTCTGGTTCTAAGGAATTTTTTTACCCGCCTGTCTTCCAGCGAATGAAACGAAACCACACAAAGTTTTCCACCGGGGGCCAGCACCTGTTCGGCACCTTCTAGTCCGCGGTCAACCTCGCCCAATTCATCGTTTACAAAAATACGCAGCGCCTGAAAGGTGCGGGTAGCGGGATCAATCCCGTCTTTTGATTTTGGCACAACCCGGCGCACAATATCAGCTAATTGAAGCGTCCGGCTTATGGGTTCTTCTTCGCGTGCCCGCACAATTGCCGCGGCAACCCGGCGCGAATGCCTTTCTTCGCCCAGCTCGTATATAATGTTGGCAAGGTCATCTTGGCCCATATCGTTTACGATGTCAGATGCGCTTGTCCCCGCACTTTCCATTCGCATATCAAGCGGGCCATCGCTGCGGAATGAAAAGCCGCGCTCCGGTGTGTCTATCTGCATTGATGAAACGCCAATATCCAAGGCAACCCCATCAACCGGGCCAATATTACGACCTCTAAGAAGCTCGGCCATGGAGCCAAAGCGGCCTTCGATTATTGTGAAACGGCCATCAAATTCCGTTTCCATTTCACGGGCGCGACGAACCACGCCGGGGTCACGATCAATTCCATAAACGGTGCAACTGGCAGCATCCAACATCGCGCGGGTATAGCCGCCATTGCCGAATGTTCCATCGACATATATTCCGCCGTCTTTGGGGGATAGTGCGCCTAACACTTCGCCTAGCATAACCGGGGTGTGCTGGCTGCTGGCGAGGGTCATTGTTACTGCCCGCCCGACGATTTTGACCCACGCTCGGGGTCGAGATTAAGTGTTGTGCCTTTTTCCCGGGCCCGGGCAAAGGCCTGGCCACGGTGTTTTTCGTAAAGCTCCGGCGACCATATCTGAAAGCGTGATCCCCGCCCGACAAAAAGCGCCTCGCTCGTTATTTCTGCGTGTGCGCACAGTTCATCCGGCAGAACAATTCGGCCTTCGGGATCGAACGAAAGCTGATGCGCACTTTCAAGGGTTATTGATGCAAGGTCTTCTTGATCGTCGGAAAAAAGATCGAGATTATTATCAAGGCTTTCGGAAAGGCGTTGCATAAACGCCTCGCCCGCACCTTCTAGTGCCGGGTATTTGAAAAAAGGAAAGACATAGGCGCCGACAATTGTGCTGCCGCCAGCGCTTGCCGCCAAGGCGTCACGAAATTGCTTGGGAACGGAAACCCGACCCTTTTTATCAACCTTGTTGAGGTGCCTACCCACCAACAGTGCCATGACGGCCCCCTTGAGATTATTGCCTATGCTTTTCCGGGCAATTCTCCACGCGCCCGGAACTCCCCACCGCCAATTTAAGGAAATTAGTGGGATATAATGGGATATCATGGGCTTATATGGGCGTCAATGGAAACCATTGTATTTGCTTGGGGTTTTGCTGGGGATTTGCCGGGGATTTACTTGGTATTTTTTGGAGATTGCGGTGTTTTTGACGTGCCAACCGCCACCGCCACGCCCAAACGAAAGACAGGCAAAAAAGCTTGGTTTTATTGGGATTCTAATGTGATGGGAAATAAATGTTCTTTTTTTGTTCTTGTATTGGTTGGTATTTTGTACCAAAAATAGACAATTTAAAAAAATAATGGGTCAGATGGCCTGTAAGCCGGGTTCTGTCCACGCGCCCCATGCCTTTAGGGCAATAAGCGCGATAGATGGCCATTCATCTGGGACGCATGTTGCCATGCGCCTCGTGCGACACACCCGAACGACGGCGCGAAAACACGCCTGAGGCCCAAAGCCCCCGGCCGTCCTTCTCGGTCTTGCTCCCGGTGGGGTTTACCATGCCGGTGTTGTTACCAACACCGCGGTGCGCTCTTACCGCACCCTTTCACCCTTACCCGCAATAAATGCAGGCGGTTTGCTTTCTGTGGCACTTTCCCTAAGGTCGCCCTCGCCGGCCGTTAGCCGGCACCGTGTCTTCGTGGAGCCCGGACTTTCCTCCCTTGAAAACCAAAAGATTTAAAAGAGCGGCCATCCGACCATCTGACCCGCGCCTAAACTAGTGCATTAGTGAATAAAATCAAGCTGGCTTAATGATTTGATCATCCGTCAACGTCAGATCAATTAGTCTGCTCAAGCGCCCAATGGTTTCATCATCGGCAATTCCATCAACCCGTTCCGGCATGAAATGGCGCTGAAATGCAGTTATAGTTGCATCCATATCAGCTGTTTCATAGCCAAAGGCTGAAAACATTGCGCTAACATCTTCCACAGGGGCGTTTTTGGGAACCCAGCCATCGGGCCATAGGCCGATGCCGGATTTAGCCAAACGTTGCCAATTAAAAAGCTCGCCCGGGTCGGATTTGCGCGTTGGCGCAACATCGGAATGGCCAACAACATTTCTGGGTGGGATATGATGACGGCGCATAATGGCCTGAGCCAGACTAATAAGTGCATTCATTTGCAATTCGGGAAATGGTTGGTAGCCAAATTCATGCCCCGGATTAACAAGCTCGATACCAATTGAGCGGGAATTAATATCAAGCGCACCCCGCCACCATGCAACGCCGGCGTGCCATGCACGTTTGTCTTCATCAACCAACCTGTTTACGGAACCGTCTTCGCCAATGATATAATGCGCGCTTACGCCCGCATCCACATTGCAAAGATTATCCATGGCCGCTTTCTCGCTTTCCATGCCAGTGTAATGGATAACCAGCATGTCAATGCACTGACCCATATGGCGGTCGTTAAAATTGGGCGAGACGGTGTTCATTGTTTCATATTTTATTTCGTATTTTATTTCGTATTTTATTTAAGGCCGCGTGATTTACAAACGCTATCATAGGCAGCATTTATGGCTGCCATTTTTTCATTTGCTATATCGACGAATTCTTGCGGCATACCATCGGCCATAAGGCTGTCTGGATGGTTTTCGCGGCTAAGTTTACGGTAGGCCGTCTTTACCTCGCCATCGTCTGCGTTTGGATTTACCCCCAATATTTCATAGGGGCTGGTTTCATCGCTGGGAATATGGCTTGCGCGAATGCGCTCGAAGCTGTGTTGATCAAAGCCAAAAATAAGGGCGACCTTTTGCAAGAATTGCAATTCTGCCGGATGCACCACCCCATCGGCCTTGGCAATATGAAAAAGCCCGCCGAGCAATTCTTCCAATACCGATGGCTGATGCGAAAACATCCCCGCAACTTGGCTGGCGTATTGTTCAAACCCGTCGGATGATTTTTTAGCCTCATTAAATATTTTGCCAACATTTTTAGCCTCAGCCGGGGGGATATGGAAAAGCTGCTTGAAGGCATCTACCTCGTCACGGGTTACCTGACCATCGACCTTGGCCATTTTTGCGCTCAAAGCAATAACCGCTAACGTAAAAGCGACTTCGCGCTGATCATGATTGAGATCATGGCCAGACACATCGACAATGTCGTGCTTTCGATCAAGGGCGTGCCCGGCTGCGGCACCCAACAACGCACCCAATGGGCCGCCCAGAGCAAAGCCAGCCGCGCCACCAATTATTTTTCCCCATATTGCCATAACGTAAATACCACCGCCCAATAGTTAAGAGTTAGGTAACTTAGCCTTGCCCCAAGCGTGATGTCCATCACTTGCAAAACCATATTGTTGTAGCAGAATAATAACATAATAATAATGCTGGTCACAGAATGAATAGGAGAGCAGTTATGAAATATTACAAAAATATACGCCAGATTTCATACGATGCGGTTTCTGCCCTGTTGATTATTATTGCAGTAATGATATTTGCTGCCTCTCCTGTTTCTGTATCCGTAAGCGCAGGTGGTGCGGTTTCATTTAGCAAGGCCGCGCTTGCCGATGAGATTACAGCCAACGCCCATGCATCGGCAAATTCAGCAGCAAATTCGGTTGTTGGCTTGCTGGGCATTTATAGGCAAAGCTTTGCTAAGCCATCTGATAGCGATGCAGTTGAAGGTACAAAAATTGAATTATCAAAAATGAATTCCCCAATGAATTCCTTGGTGGGAATCGATTTTGATGAAGATCTGGATATAAGTGAAGCAAGTGGCGACCCAGATAACTGATCAGACAGCCAATCTGGCCACCTCAACCAATAAAACCCCTATAATTTAAGCCCCGCCATTAACGCCAACACAGCGTTGGTGGCGGTTTTTTTGCCTAAACAATGGGTTTTTGGGGCCATAATTTATGCGTAA
Source organism: Thalassospiraceae bacterium (assembly GCA_030638205.1). Lineage (GTDB taxonomy): Bacteria > Pseudomonadota > Alphaproteobacteria > Rhodospirillales > Magnetovibrionaceae > DAOVVL01. Next base: position 3,606 of record DAOWFB010000004.1, on the reverse strand, counting down.
ATTGTTGTTTAAGCAAAGATATGGTAAATATTTGCTCATATAATAGATGCAAAACATGGGGGTTTTGCCCATGCATAATTTTTTAGCATCCGGAGATAGTCTGTTTTGAAAATTGGCCACAATATTTCATGCAATAAAATTGCACTAATGCCTATTGCGGCCGTGCTAAGCGTTGCGTTGATTAATATTGCGCCCAAGTTGGCAGATGCTCAACCATTGGAAAAAGAACTAAGTGCATTGCTGGCGACACACCCCAAAATCAAACAGGCAGAAATGTCTCTTGAATCGGGTAATGCAGAAGTTGACCTGGCTAATTCGGCATATTTTCCAACTTTAAACCTTTCTGGTGATGCCGGCCCCCATATAATTGACAGCCCGGCTGAACGAAAAAATGACCCCAATGCCAAACCATGGATAAAAACCAGACAAACAGTAGCCGCTGAAATTACCCAAAATGTATTTGATGGTGGTCTTACAAGCTCGCGGGTTCGCGCCGCAGAAATAAACCGTGAAATTGCTGAAATTTCACTTGAAGGTGCGCGCCAAAATATAATGTTTGAGGCGGCAAAGGCATACATTGACGTGTTGCGTCAACGTCGTTTGGTTGAAATGGCGCTGGAAAACGAGCGCACCATTCAGCAACAGCTTAACCTTGAGGATGAGAGGGTGCGTCGTGGATCTGGCGTTACGGTTGATGTATTGCAAGCCAAGTCGCGCTTGCAAATTGCACGAGAACGCCGCGTTGGTTACGAAGGTGGGCTTCAGCATTCTATAAGTCGTTATATTCAGGTTTTTGATCATGCCCCGGATATAGCCACCATGATTGATCCATCGCCGCCGGCTGAGGTTATACCAAGCGGCAGGGAAAGGGCGATTGAGATTGCCATGTCTGAAAACCCCGCATTGATAAACAGCTCAACTGCGGTTGAGGCTGCGCGCGAAAGAAAAAAACAATCATCGTCACAGCTGTTTCCAGTTATCGATCTTGTTGGAAATGCTAACTTTGAAAAAAATAATCAGGCGACACTGGGAATAAGAAGAGACTATTCAGTAGTAATGAAAGCCAATTGGGATATTTTTTCTGGATTTTCGTCCAAGGCATCAGCTGAAAAAAATAATTTCGACTACCAAGCAAGTATGGAAAATTATGATTACACGACACGCAAGGTAATCGAGCAAGTTTCACTTTCATGGCAATCACTGCTTACTGCGGGTGAGAGAAAAAATCTTTTGGGTAACGCCGTGAATATTGCTTCAGAAGTTGCCACATCAAGAAATAAACTGCGCGAAGCAGGAAAAGAAACTATCATTAATGTGCTTGATGCCGAGAACGAAGTTAACAACGCTCAGATAAATTATACTTCATCTGCTTACGATGAGCGCGTTGCTGTGTACCAGCTTCTTCTTTCCATGGGCAGGCTCAATCCAGAATACCTTTTGCTGCGTTAGGATTAGCCTTCGTTGAAATAAGCAATTGCCGCTTCAGCGCATTCGATATCTTGTTCTGGCATACCACCAGAAATACCAATAGCGCCGACTATGGTACCATCTGCCTCAACCGGTATGCCGCCACCGACGATGGAAAAGCGACCATCCCATGTGCTTTGAATGCCATTGGTAAGATTTCCGGGAACGGCGTTTTCGTTATAAAAAGATGTCGGCCTGCGTGATATCGCCGCGGTAAATGCCTTATCTTGTGACAAACGAACGCTTAGTATTTTACCACCATCCATTCGATGAAAAGCCACAAGATTTCCGCTTTCATCAACTATTGCTATGCACATAGGCACACCAATTTCGTTCGCTTTTTCGGTTGCGCCCTCCATTAAGACCTGAGAGTCCTCAAGTGAAAGTCTTTCTATTGAAAGCATGTATTGTGGCCTTTTCTATTGGTTGCATGACTTATAATTTTTATACACACAAAGCTGTAAAAAAAATACCTACTTTAAGTTAATTTTTTCTGGGTGAAATCCTGATGCCGTCTTTTATCTTGTTGCCGGGATGAGCGATTACCCTGTCGCCCGGATTAAGCCCGTCCAATACTTCGGCAACATATTTATTGATATGACCAACCTTTATATTTTTAAGCAACGCCCGCCCGTCATCATCCATATAAACGGACCATTCACCCTTATTTCTAAACATGGCAGATATGGGGGCCATTATTATATTATCACCCTGCCATTCCATTATTGATGCCTCAACCCTGAAACCATGACCAAGTTCGCGTGGGATATTTTGATCGTCGCTAAAATCTATCACCAAGTTAATTCTCTGCTCTTCAATCCCTAAAACTGAAACTTTGGCATAACCATATGGTGCAATCCGTTTGACCCGTCCTGTCAAAGCAGATCCGCCCCAATTTTCAATTTTTACACTTGCGCCTTCTTTAAGACGAACGGCATCGGTTGTAAGAAGATCAACCACGACCTCAAGATCGCTGGGGTTTCCAACCTCCAGCAATGGGGTGCCAACCGCAACCACCCCTTCGCTTTCTTGCAATACTTGCAATACCGCACCATCAATTGGTGACTTTAATTCTATGCAACAATCTCCATTGCCGGAATGGCCCACACTTGGTGTAATTAATCTGGCACTTGCCGTTTGTAATTCATGGGATCGCACCTTGTAGGTTGCTTCTGCGCTTTTTACATCTGCAATGTGGGTGGCCCAATCCAGTTCTGCTTTTTCCAAGGCACGTTTTGAAACGGTTCCTTCGGCTGCAAGTGTACGGGCGCGATCTAATTCGCCTTTGGCAAATTTTAACTGAGCGCGGGATTGTTCAAGTGCCGCCTGTGCCTGTGCCTGTGCATCCTCTGCTGCCTGGGCGGCGGCTTCGGCTTCGGCCCTAGTTCGGGTATCAAGAAAAGATGGGTCCGCCGGTTCAATAATGGCAAGCGTTGTTTTGTTGGCAATTACCAGATCCCCCGGTTCCACCTCAATACGCAATACCCGACCAGAAACAGGGGCGGAAATATTATAAATATCTTTTACTCTGGTGTGGCCTTCGCCTTCGACATAGACGCTCATCTCGCCTTTGTATATTTTCTCAATATCAACCGGCATCGCAACGGGCCAAAATGCCCAAACAAGAAAAATGCCCAGCGCGCCCACAACTGCCATCCACGCCATATAGCTGTTTGTGGTTGCAGATTTTATTTTATCGTTTGCCATTGGGCTGCTCCTCAAACTTGTTGTGGTTATTCGCGTGTTTTAAGTGCTTCGATTAGGTTTAAATTTATAATTTGGCGGTGCGTGCCAATTGCGGTCGCAATACCTGCCAAAACAACAACCAAAATGGCGTAACCAAATGTTGCACTGGATACAACCAGTGGCATTCGATAAAGGTCTGTATCTAATGTTAGTGACCAAATCCATGCCAAACCATACCCCAACATTGACCCAATAGGGAGCGCCACAACCAACAAAATACCAAGCTCTCCCAACAGAATATATGATGCCTCGCCCCGGGTAAAACCCAATACCCGCAAACTGGCAAGCTCGCGCGAGCGTTCGGAAAGAGAAATTCGGCCAGCATTATAAACAACCCCAACCGCAATAACTACGGCAAAGATAGTATTGAAAAAATTCATTATGCCTATATTT
>DAOWFB010000116.1 GCA_030638205.1 Thalassospiraceae bacterium | reverse complement strand
GCGCCGTGTGGAAGATGGAGTAATTCAGGTTTTTTCGATGATGCCTTCCGCATTCCTTCGCTTAAAATACGAAAAGCCCCAATAATAGTCGATTTTCCTGCATTATTTGGGCCCACCAAAACATTGAATTCGTTAAGTGCTATGGAATAGCTTTTTAACGCCTTATAGCGGGTAAATTTGACAGATGTGAACTTAAGGCTTTCTGGCATGAATGCTGGGCTCCGCTGAACACAAATGAATACAGAAGGTTCGCAAGATGACGCTACATATGGCACCACATTCGCATAACAATCGCAAGTTTTTATGGTCCTTGTGTCTTCGGGAGGCAGGGGCCGGAGGTTCAAATCCTCTCACTCCAACCAATTAAAACCCCAATAAAAAAACCCAAGATATTTATTGGGGTTTTTTAAAAACTGCCATCTTCCGCCTATCAATCTCCACTGGATCCGTACATCCCGGGGAATTCTTCATAGATTCTCCGTTCGCCGTTCTTGCGACAAACGATGCAATTAAAACCGCGCTAATATTTAACGTCTTTCGACATTCATATTACCATGCGAACGCTGCCTAAATGGCTATTTTCCGTCTATTTTCGCCCGGATAATAATTTTTTATGGTTTTAAGGATTAATCCTGCATTCCCGGACGTTGTTTATATAACAACGAGAGGTAAAAAAATGTTCAGCAGCACCAATGCCAAGATTGACGAATTCAACATCGATAATATGAGCGTAGATGAAAATGTTTTTCGTACCGCCCGCAGAGGTTGGATTGTCATTGGTTTAAATATTGGCATGCTTTCGATGATGTTTTTATTCTTTTAGATTTTCTCCTAGCTCACACACAAATACACTTTACATCCTCAGGAACACAAATCCTGAGGATTTTTTTTGTCTATTTTTTATGGCTTTCGGCCCATTTATTGCCCCTATGCGTTCGGACCCGGTACTGTTATTCTCTCGATTGTTTTATGGCGCACAAAAAACTTATGCGCCACCTAAGGGGTAATTGCATACATGCGAAATACCATAATAGGTATCGTTATTGGAATAGTGGTCGGCGTTATGCTTGGGGCAACTGTAATCGCACCCCGGCTTGAACTAGCGCAACCACAAACGGCTAGGCACAATGGTCAAAAGACAGAAAATCTAAATACATCAGAATTAAGTTCTGCCAGCAAAACCAAAACCGTGTCGCGCAAAGAATTTACCGGCGATATCGCCCTGTTGGGAAGACTTCGCACCGCAAGCTCGTTCCCCCGTGATTTGCCCCATCTGGGCACAATGGCAGTAAGGCTGGAAGAATTATTAGGAAATATTTCCGACAATACTTTTGAGCTAAAAATATACGACCCCGGCGTAATGGTGCCAGCAGCCGATACGTTCCGTGCAGTCCAATCAGGAACGCTGGAAGCTGCATTTTCTTCCCCCGGGCAATGGGCGAACGAAATCCCTGCCCTTCAATTATTTTCTTCAATTCCATTTGGGCCATCTGCTGACGAATACATTGCATGGTATTATTTCGGTGGTGGCAAGAAAATATTTCAATCGCTTCTTCGGAAAAATGGTATTCATGCGCTGGTTTGCGGTGCCATACCGTCAGAGGCTTCTGGATGGTTTCGCAGGCCCATTCGCACCATTGGCGATTTTAAGGGATTAAAGGTTCGCGCATTTGGTCTTGGTGCAAAAGTTCTTGAACAAATGGGAGCTGATGTTTCAGAAATTGTTGGCGACGATATTTATAAGGCGCTAAGTGAAGGGCGCCTTGATGGTGCGGAATATTCCATGCCCACGGTTGATGTTGGCCTAAAGCTGCACCAAGTTGCCAAAAATTATTATTTTCCCGGGTGGCACCAGCCGTCAACTCTTTTTGCCCTGATGATAAACGCCGGCACATGGGATGGTCTTTCCTTCACAGCCCAAACCCAGATAGAAACCGTATGCGGCGATAACGTGCGCTTTGGCATTGCCCAGGGCGGTGCTGGACAATTTGAAGCCCTAAAGCAGCTAGGGCTACAAGGGGTTCAGGTACACCGTTGGCCAGAAATAATTATTTCTGCCCTACACCGAGCATGGTTCGATGTGGTGCGAGAACAATCATCCAAAGATGCGGATTTCGCTCGCACATGGAGCTCAATTGAATCATTCCGCCGGGACTATTCAATATGGCAAGAGCTTAGTGATTTATAAAAAAATTAGCTGATTTCAGCCATTATTCAACATATGTATGGCCATCAAGGTTGCCAAGAGGGGCCAGATTGCGCTAGAAATGTAACAGTATTTAAAATTATTAAAATTCTAAATAATTATATTCAGTCACCAATGGAGACACAATCAGTATGAACAGCAAAACATTTTTCGCAGCCGCCCTGACCATTGTCATTGCCGCCACCGCCGGCACCGCAAATGCTAATGCCGATGGCGCAAAGGTTTTCAAGAAAAAATGCGGCGTCTGCCACGGATTTGAAAAACATAAAATGGGCCCATCGTTGGCTGGCATAATTGGTCGCAAAGCCGGCACCAGCGACTTCAAAAAATACAAGGCATTTAAAGGTGGTTCTGACATCGTTTGGGATGAAAAAAATCTTGACGCATGGATCACCAATCAGAAAGATTTCCTTAAAGCCAAGGGCATCAAGAAAAAATCCAGCATGAAAGCAAAGATTAAAAAAGAAGAAGATCGCAAAGCAATTATCGCTTACCTTAAGGGCAAATAAAACTAAACCTAAGCCCAAGGGTCTTAAAGGGTTTTAATTATTATCAAAAACCCCGTCAGGTATTTCCAGGCGGGTTTTTTGGTATCTTTAATTTACTTTTAATAAGTGTTGAAACATTTATTTATAATAATAGTGCTAAAGCCCCAAAAAAACACAAATAGAAAAACCGTTGCTTTGACCGATATCAAGTAACAGGTTATGGGGTTATTGTAGCCTTCCGCTAGATTTATTAAACACTAACTTGCGCTAAATTTATCAAACCTCGAGGAGTTATTCTCAATGTTCAAAAAAACAATTTTCATGGCAATTGCCGCAACCGCACTTTTGGCCTCACCCGCTTTCGCCGATGGCGATGGCGCAAAAGTTTTCAAGAAAAAATGTAAAGCCTGCCATGCCATCAAAGCTGGCAAGAACAAATCCGGCCCATCGTTGGCTGGCATATTTGGCAAAAAAGCAGGAGAGGTTAAAGGCTACAAAAAATACAAAGGCCTTAAAGGTTCCAGCCTTGTCTGGGATGAAAAAAATCTTGATGGCTGGCTTAAAAACCCCAAAAAATTCATCGGCAAGTCTACGAGCATGTCGGCAAAGCTTAAAAAAGAAGATGATCGCAAAGCAATTATTGAATACCTAAAAGGTATTTAATAAGCCAAGTCTATGCTAAAGCGAGCAAATTAAAAGCCTTCATGCACATATGCGTGAAGGCTTTTTTTATTCATCCTTGGTTGTACGTATGTAGATTTACCTAGTATTGGCCAAATAATATTGGCAAAATAATATTGACCAAATAATACCAAACAGGATTTTACTTAAAATGGATATCAAAGATCACATTCGCACCATCCCGGATTTTCCTAAACCCGGAATACTCTTTTACGACATATCAACCCTGCTGGCCCACCCCGATGCTTGGCAAGTGGCCATGGGCAGGATGGCAAAAATGATTAGCCGGTGGCAGCCCGATGTATTGGTTGGCATTGAATCCCGCGGCTTTTTAGTAGCGGCACCATTGGCATTAAAGCTTGGCTGTGGATTTGTTATGGCACGAAAAAAAGCCAAGCTTCCGGGCAAAATAATTTCTCATAAATATAAGCTTGAATACGGCACCGACACTATCGAAATACAAGATGATGCTTTTACGCCCGGCAGCAAGGTTGTTGTTCTTGATGATTTGCTTGCAACCGGTGGGACCATGAATGCGGCGATCAGCCTTTGCAACAAGGCAGGAGCCGAGGTTGTGGGTTCTGCGGCAATTGTTGAGTTATCGTTCCTGAGCGGGCGCAAACATATAGACGTTCCATTTGATAGCTTGATTGCTTACGATGAATAATTAATACAAATAACTTAAACATTGGGGCACAACAAAATGCCGGACCGCGTTATTCTAGAAGAAATGGTATCCAGCGTTGGTGTGGATGGACTGCGCGAGTTGTATGAAATTTTTAAATCTGATGCAACCATGCGACTTGATGAAATAAATTCCAGAAAAAACGCCATAAAAAACTTAGGCGAAAATTCTGATGATGACCTTGCGATATTAAAGCGCCACGCCCACTCCCTCAAAGGGGTTTGCCGCACGTATGGCTTACCTGTTTCTGGCGATCTTGCATTTGATCTGGAGCAAGCAATTGATAGTGGCGATCCTCAAACCATATTAGAAGCCGCCGACAAGGTTTTAGGGGTGGTTCCGGGCGAAATTGAAGAAGGCGTAGCGCTTGTAGCGGAGCTTACCGCTACTTAAGCCAGCTTCTTTTGTTTTTCTTCCCATGCCTGACGCTTGCGATAAATTGTCGATGCTGAAACCCCAAGCTTTGATGCGGCCCTAGGCACATTGCCATCACAAATATCAATAGCACGTTCAATTATTTCACGCTCAATTTCATCAAGCGGACGAATGTCGGCTTCGCTAATGGGGGCGTACTCTAACGAGGGAATAATCTCTTCCTTATCTTTATTATGAATAACATTCATCCATTCCGTTGAGGATATTGGTGATGCTTTGCCGATAAATTCATCCAATGGTGCGGGTAGCATGGATGGCATTATTTCATCGCCTTCATTTAATACGACTATATTTCGTATTACATTTTGCAATTGGCGCACATTTCCGGGCCATGGATATACAGCAAAAATCCCACGAACTTCGTCTGAAAAACCAGTAAATGATTTACCTTCTTCAGACGTATATGCCGCAAGCAGGTTATCTGCTATGGCCAAAACATCAAAATCACGATCGCGCAACGGCGGCATGGCAACGGGCACAACATGAAGGCGATAAAAAAGGTCTTCGCGAAAACGTCCTTCGGCCACCTCAACCAATGGGTCTTTGTTGGTAGCGCAAACAAAACGAATGTCTGCTTTTTCTGTTTTTGAACCGCCTACTTTCTGAAATGTTTCGGTTTGAATAAAACGCAAAAGCTTGGTTTGCAGGCTAATATCCATTTCACATATTTCGTCCAGAAATAGCGTACCACCCTTGGCCATTGATGCAGCACCGTCACGATCGGAAACGGCACCGGTGAAGGCCCCTTTTACGTGACCAAATACTTCGCTCTCCATAAGATCTTTGGGAATGGCCCCACAGTTTAGGGTAACAAGAGGGCCTTTGCTTCTGGGGCTTTTATTGTGAATAGACTCTGCACAGACTTCTTTCCCTGTTCCGCTTTCGCCAGTAATAAAAACTGTAGCCTTTGATCCAGCAACACTATCAATAATTCTATAAACACTTTGCATGGGCAATGACGAGCCGATAAACCCGCCATATTCCCTGCGATCCAAATCATTACGATAAATTTCAACAATCTTGTTGAGGTGTTGACGTTCAATAACGTTTTTTATTGTGACCTTAAGGCGTTCTGCGCTGAACGGTTTAACCAGAAAATCCATTGCCCCAAGACGCATTGCATCTATGGCGGTGTTAAGCGATGCATTTGCGGTAACTACAATTACTGCGGCAGGAATTTCTTCTTCGGAAACGCGCTTTAATATCTCAAGGCCATCCATATCCGGAAGCACAAGATCAAGAAGGATTATTTCGGGCGGATTTTCATCAATGGCCGCCATGCCTTCTTTGCCGGTTTCCACAGATAAAATGTCATAGGGGGAATCTTTCAGGTACGCCTCATAGGTTCGCGCCAAGGCCACCGTGTCTTCCACCAGTAAAATGCTTGTATTTTTAGTCGCCAAGCCCTTTGTCTCCCAAGATAAAGACATATTTTTGCCCACTATTTAGATATATGGTGGCAATAATTGCATTTTGCAAACGCTATTTCAAAAGCAGCCTTGCGGGGCGCGTTACAATAGGGAAAATGGGGCCATGGAATCAACGCCACCAGATCCAAAAAAAAGCAGGAAACATTTCCGACCAAAAAGAGGTGCCAAAAGGGGTGCCAAAAGGGGTGGTGGTGCAAAGCTGCTTTCGCGCATGGTCGAACGCATGATCAAGCCTGTTTTCGGCAAGCGGGGGTTTTCCAATGGGGCCATCATAAATAATTGGCCAGATATAGTGGGGCCAGAACTGGCCAAGCTTAGCGCACCTGAAAAATTAACCTTTTCAAGGGATGGGGCATCCGGCGGTATATTGCACCTGAAAACAGTTACCGGTGGTATGGCAACAGAAATACAGCATCTGGAGCCAATTATTATTGAACGTATAAATCGTCACTTCGGCTACAAAGCGGTTGTTGGGTTGCGCCTTAGTCAGGGGCCCATACCTGAAACCAAACAGCCACCCCAAGAACCAAGGGAGCTATCGGAAAATGAAGAAAGACATTTAAGCGAATCCTTAAGCGGCATTGATGACGAAGAAATAAGACAGGCGTTAGAAAATCTTGGTAAATCCATTGCAAAAAGAACTCCGGAAAATAGCTGAAGGCTCCAGAAAACAGCTGAAGGCTCCAGAAAACAGCTGAAGGCTCCGGGAAGCTAGCTGAAGGCTCCGGAAAACAGTTAACCGTAGCCAAGAAAAATCCATTTCTTTCAAATGCCTGTGGCTATTTAACGGTGTGACTATTTAACAGTTATCCACAAAATGTTTGCCGGCCCAGCCTACGGGTGCTTGTGGTTGGCAGAGCGAGACCGTATATTCAGCTTTATCTGAAAAACCATATATTGTGCTTAGAAAGAAAATAATGACCATATTTGCCAATTTTTCAACCAATCTTCCGATGGCTTTTGCCCCAATTAGAGCTCTGGTTAACCGACTGTTTTTGCTTATTTTTGTACTAATGCTGGCGGTTCCTGAACAAAGTGATGCAGGCATTGCTGATTTAAGCGAGGCCATATCTGAAAAGGTACTGGGCAACGCTGACGCAAAAGTGGAAATTCACGAATATGCGTCACTATCGTGCTCTCACTGCGCCGACTTTCACGTCAACGTTCTTCCCGATATCAAGAAAAATTACATAGATACCGGCAAGGTGCGATTGATTTATCATGATTTTCCACTGGGCGATTTAGCGTTGGCCGCCTCCATGTTGTCTCGATGTGCAGGTAATGATCGCTTTTTTCCAATGATCGGCACACTTTTTAAATCGCAAGAGCAGTGGGCGCACTCAAAAAACCCGCTTGCAAGCCTAACCGGAATATCGCGAATGATAGGCGGAATGGATGAAAACGATGTTTCCGCATGCCTTGATAGCAATGACCTTTACTTGGATATATCAGGCAAGCTCACCAAATATAGTGAAAATCTTGGCATTAATTCCACCCCGACATTTTTTATAAACGGTAAAAAAATTGAGGGTGTTCTCAGCTATGAAGATTTTAGCGACATTCTCGACAAAGCAATAAAAGCAAATAATAAATAATTTAAAAGCTGGAAACAAAACTTGCTCAAGTTTACAAAATTAAGATTACAAGGCTTTAAGTCATTTGTTGACCCTATTGAGTTGGCTATTGAACCGGGCCTAACTGGTGTGGTCGGGCCAAATGGTTGCGGCAAGTCAAACCTTGTCGAGGCGCTTAAATGGGTTATGGGTGAAACATCTGCCAAACAAATGCGTGGCTCGGCCATGGATGATGTTATTTTTGGCGGATCATCAGACCGCCCTTCGCGCAATGTGGCTGAAGTTGTGGTTCATATGGACAATGCAGCGCGCGTTGCGCCAGCAATGTTCAACGATGCCGAAGAACTGGAAATTGTTCGCCGGATTGAACGTGATAAGGGGTCAAACTACCGGGTAAATGGCCAAGAAGTGCGGGCCAAGGATGTGCAATTATTATTTGCCGATGCCGCATCTGGTTCAAAATCAACTGCATTGGTAAGCCAGGGAAAAATTGGCTCTATTATTTCCGCTAAACCACAGGACAGACGGATGTTGCTGGAAGAAGCGGCTGGCATTACTGGGCTGCATTCACGCCGTCATGAGGCAGAGTTGCGTTTGCGCGGTGCAGAAACCAACCTTTCGCGCCTTGATGACATTTTGGTAACGCTGGAATCGCAATTACAAAGCCTGAAGAAACAATCACGCCAAGCAACGCGCTATCGCAATATTTCTGACCTTATAAACAAGGCAGAGGCCATGCTCTATCATGTTCGCTGGATAAAGGCACAAGAAGAACTAAACACTAATCAAGAAAAATTAAAAGGTTCACAATCAATAGTTGCTGGATTAACCGCCAATGTTGCAAACACAACCACCCAACAGCTAGAGGCTGCCGAAGGTGTTCCTGAGCTACGCACCATCGAGGCCGAAGTAGCCGCAAAGCTGCAACGTTTTACCTTGGCGCGCGAAGGCCTGGACGAAGAAGCAAACCGAATTGAAACAACCAGACTTGACCGCATTCACCGCCTTGAGCAAGTCAAGCATGACATAGCGCGCGAACGTGATCTAGCCGAAGATGCAGCGCAGGCCGCACGCAAGCTTGGGGCTGAAAAAACAAAAATTGATGGCGAACGCGAAGGCGAAGACGAGGCATTGACTGAGTCTGAACGCGCACTGGAAGAAGCAAGTAAAGCGGTTGCCGAAATAGAGGCCAAGCTTACCAGCGTTGGAGACCGTATTAACGAACAGGATTCCGAACGTGCCGGCCTTAATCACGCCAAAACCGAGCTTACCACACGGCTTGAGCGTCTTTCTGAACGGTTTGAAGATCTTTCCCGGCAAAAAAGTGAAGTTGAAAACGAGGCAGACGAAGAAAGTGGCCTTAGCAGTGTAATTGAAGCTCTGGGTGAAAAAGAATCGGCCAGGGAAAATGCAAACGCCCGACTTGAAGGTGCCGAAAGCGCCGCCGTGGCCGCATCCGAAGAAACTGACCGCGCTCGCCATGCATTAAGTGATGCCCGTGTCGCACTTTCCAGAATTGAGGCCGAAGAAGAAGCCCTTTCACAAATATTGGAACACGAAGAAGCCGACATGTGGCCGCCACTGATGGACGCCGTAAGTGTAGATGCGGGCTATGAAGCAGCCTTGGGTGCGGCCTTGGGCGAAGATTTGAACGCACCTGCCGATGAAGCAGCACCTGTACACTGGTCTGTTATGGGTGCGCTTGAAGGTGCCCACCCCCTGCCCCATGAATGTAGCGCACTTAACCGTTTTGTTCGTGCGCCAGAAGCGCTTTCAAGGCGTCTATCGCAAATAGGTGTGATCGATGACGACGAAACTGGAGCCAGGCTTGCACCGTTGTTGAAACAAGGCCAACGCATTGTAAGTAAATCTGGTGCGCTTTGGCGTTGGGATGGATACACGGTCACAACCGGGGCCAAGACCGCCGCCACGGGGCGGCTTGAACAGCTTGGTCGTCTGCGTGATGTTCGTGCCAGCATCAAAGGTGTGCGTGAAAACGTTGCTGGAGTTGAGGCGCAAGCAAAGTCTGCAAACGACAGGGTTGGAAAATCTAAAATAGCTGAACGCGATGCCCGCATTGCGCTTAAAGATTCCGAAGAAGACGCCCAGCGTTTACGTGACAGTGTGGCTGCCATTAAATCTGCTGTCAGTGAAAGAAATTCAAGATTAGAGGGTATCACTCAGTCAGTTAGTGCGGTTGAGCATGACCTCGGCGAAGCTCGCAAACAAATGAGCGACACAGAACAACGACTGGCGTCCATGCCAGACACCGAAGCGTTGCGGGAACTTGTAACCACCATGCGTAGCGACCTTACCGGCAAACGCGATACCCAAATTGAATGCCAAGGCGTCCACGGTGGGCATCAACGCGTAGCCGAAGAAAGAAAGCGTCGCCTTGCCGATATTGAGCGCGAACTTTTATCGTGGAGCGAACGCAAAGAAGGTGCCGAAGAACGCATTATGCATCTTGAAGACCGCACCCGTGAGGTTCAGGCCGAACTGGAAGAACTAGCCAAAAAACCGGATGAGATAAAAGCCAAGCGCGAAGAGCTTATGGTTTTAATCGAAGAATCCGAAGGGGCACGCAAGATTGCAGCAGACCAACTGGCGGTTGCCGAACAAAAATTAAACCATGCCAACAAGCTGTTGCGAGAATCCGAGGCCGAACTTGCTAAATCTCGTGAAGACCGTGTTCGCATTGAAGGTGTGGTCGAACAAAATCGTCAAGGGTGTGACAGCATAATTGAACGTGTTCGCGAACGCCTTGACTGTGCGCCCGAGGACCTTCCGGAGTTAGCGGAACTAAAAGAAGGGGCCGACCTGCCCGAGCTTGAACAGGTTGAGCGCCGGGTTGAGCGCCTTAGCCGTGAACGTGACACCATGGGGCCGGTCAACCTTCGCGCCGAAGAAGAGGCGCGTGAAATGGGTGAACAAATCGAAGGTCTCGAAACGGAGCGCAGTGATCTTGTTCATGCAATTGAAAAACTTCGCCGCGGAATTAACGAGCTTAACCGCGAAGGACGTGAGCGTCTGCTGACATCATTCCACGAGGTTGATAAGCACTTCCAAGAATTGTTCCAGCGACTGTTTGGTGGCGGTAAAGCGCACCTGAAACTAATCGAAGCTGACGACCCATTGGAATCCGGACTTGAAATCATGGCTAGCCCTCCGGGCAAGCGCATGCAGGTTCTGTCACTGCTTTCCGGTGGTGAACAAGCCATGACTGCGACCGCCTTGTTGTTTGCCGTATTCATGACCAATCCTGCCCCTATTTGTGTACTAGATGAGGTCGACGCACCGCTAGATGATGCCAATGTTGATAGATTCTGCACATTGCTAGAAGAAATGGCCGAAGGTGGAACCACCAGATTCCTGATAATTACCCACCACCGCATGACCATGGCCCGCATGGATCGCTTATTCGGTGTTACCATGGGTGAACGTGGTGTAAGCCAGCTGGTTAGTGTTGACCTCGAAGGTGCCGTGGAGCTTCGCGAATCGGCCTAAAAAACTGAGTATGGTCCGGGTAAAATGCCAAAAAAAATTAATGAGAACAACAACTCAGAAGACGATATAGATGATCTGGGGCGCCGCATAAAGGCCGCTCGCGGCCCAGAGAGCACAGATAGCCCCAAAAATCAGGCGCCACCCCCCAACGAAGGCGTGGGCCAAGCCATGCGGGTTGGGGCCGAGCTTCTTTCCGGGCTAATTGTCGGCGCTGGAATAGGCTGGTTTATCGATGGCTGGCTGGAAACAAGACCGTTATTTATGATTGTTTTTTTCTTTCTGGGTGCCGGGGCTGGAATTCTTAATGTTTATCGCTCCACCGGGCTAATAGAAAGAAACGACACAAACCATGACGCAAACAATAATAAAAATACAAATAATCCTATAGACTCCAAGGACTTACCCGAATAAATAGATAAAATTCATTCCACAATCAATACCCGCATTAATACCCACATTGCAAAATAGAGTAAAAAAACATAAAAAAACCCCATTTTTTGCCACTTTTAGGCTTGCTCATAGCACCTAAGACGTTTAGGAAAGAGGCGATTTTTGGGAATAATATACATGCGAAACCCCTGATATTCATACGTTATAATCAATTCTTTAATCCAGAAAACGAGATACAAAAAACGTGGCCAACCCTATCGAGCAATTCACCATACGCCCGCTGGTTGAGATTAACCTTGGCGGTCTCGATGCAACCTTTACCAATGCCAGCGCATTCATGCTGCTGACGGTGGCAACCGTTACCTTGTTTCTTAGTCTTTCCATGCGTGGTCGTGCGCTGGTTCCCGGACGCTGGCAATCAATGGCTGAACTAAGCTACGAATTCATAGCAGGCCTTTTGCGCGATAACGTCGGAACCGAAGGAAGACGCTTCTTCCCATTTGTGTTCACCCTTTTCATGTTTATCTTGTTTGCAAACATGCTTGGCCTTATGCCTTATGGTTTCACCATTACCAGCCACATAATTGTTACCTTTGTTCTGGCCATAGTGGTGTTCATCGGTGTAACCGCCGTTGGTATTATGCGTCATGGACTTAAATTCTTTTCTTATTTTGTCCCATCCGGGGTGCCCGCAGCGGTGCTGCCGTTGATGATTCCCATTGAAATTATTTCATACCTATCACGTCCCATAAGCCTTTCGGTGCGTCTTTTCGCCAACATGACCGCTGGCCACATTATGATGAAGGTGTTTGCCGGATTTGTAATCCCATTGGGTATATTTGGTGGCTGGGCACCACTGGGCGTTGATGTATTGTTAGTAGGGTTTGAATTTCTTGTCGCTTTTCTGCAGGCGTATGTATTTACGGTTTTGACTTGCCTTTACCTGCATGATGCGATTCATCTACATTAATTTAATAACAACTTTTATTTTAACCGGTCATTTTTTGACCAAGCCTTAAGGAACTAAAACTATGGAATTAGAAGCCGCAAAGATGATTGGTGCTGGCCTGGCTGTTATTGGCCTTGGTGGTGTTGGTGTCGGTATCGGTAACATCTTTTCGTCCCTGATTAGTGCAATCGCACGTAACCCTGCATCCGAAGGCCGTGCATTCGGTCGTGCCATTCTGGGCTTTGCCTTGGTGGAAGCGGTTGCTCTTTACGCGCTGGTTATTGCATTCCTAATCTTGTTTGCGTTCTAAGTTAGTTCCTGATTTCAGGCCTGCCCTAATTATTTCTAGGCATTATTGCCGGGCAGGCCAATTAGGCCACTAACCTAGATGATGATTTGAACCCTTGGATGCGAGATCCCGCAATATGCGAGTTCTGAACAAAGCCCTGATTTCAGGCCTTGTAGGCACAACGACTTACCTGACTGCCGCGGTAGCGATGGCGGCTGATGGTGGCTTGCCCCAACTTGATGTCTCTACCTATTCATCACAGGTGGTGTGGTTAGTCATTTCATTTGTAGCGCTATATGCATTGATGAGCACAGTTGCCCTGCCCCGCATTGGCGAGGTGCTGGAAGAACGGCAAAACAAGATTGATGACAATCTAGCCAAGGCCGAAGACCTAAAAGCCCAGGCCGAAGCAGCAGCCAGCGCATATGAACAATCATTGGCCAGCGCACGCTCTCAAGCGGCAGACGCTATTCGCGAAGTTAAGGAAAAAGCCTCGACCGAGGCCCATAACCGCCAAGCCAAATTGACCGCACAACTATCTGAAAGCATCAAACAGGCTGAAAGCTCCATTAACAAAGCCAAGCTTGAGGCCCTTTCGGGGATTAAAGCTGTGGCCGTTGATGTGGCAACCGCAGCGGTATCAAAGCTGATTAATGAGCCCGCCAATGAAAATGCCGTTTCAAGTGCAGTTTCCACTGCATTAAAAAGCCGCACCTGAGAATGAGGTTCTAAAAACATGTTCATATCCCAGGCCCTGGCCGCTGAAACAGCATCTGGTATTGCAGAACCATTTTATGCTTCAACTTCGTTTATTGTTGCTGCGGCATTCATTATGTTTTTTGTCTTTTTTGGCAAAAAAATATTCATAGCCGTGGGTGCAATGCTTGATGACCGCTCTGATGCCATCAAATCTGAACTTGACGAAGCGGCCCGCCTGCGCGAAGAAGCCCAAGATATGCTGGCCGACTATGAACGCAAGCAACACGAAGCATTGGCTGAAGCCGAAAATATTGTAGCTGCGGCGCGTGCCGAGGCCGAACGCCTTGGGGTTGAAGCGGCAAAACAACTGGAATCAAGCCTTAAACGTTCTGAACAAATGGCCAAAGACCGCATTGCCCAGGCCGAAGCGTCGGCCCTGCAAGAAGTAAGGGCGGTAGCGGTTGATGTGGCCCTTGAGGCAACGGCTAAAATACTGGAAAAGGACGTTTCCGGTGCCAAAGCCAAAGACATTATAAATGGCTCCATAGGTGAGCTGGGAAAAAAGCTTAACTAGGTTTTGTACTGAAGCTTTTCTTACACAGGTTTTCAATTTAAATGCAGCTTAGAAACTGGCAACAGAAAGTAATCGACAGCTTCCCGTCGACGATTAAGCAATACAGACGTTTTATATTAAAGGCGCCAACCGGTGCCGGTAAAACTGTGCTTGCCAGCGAGATTATAGAGCGGTTCTATAAAGATAAAAAAATTATCGTGCTATGCCATCGGCTAGTGCTACTCGAGCAGCTAGAAAGAGCGCTCAGCAAAAAACACAGCGTTCGTAAATTAACCGCGGCCGACACCGGGGATGCATTCGAAGGTTATGATATTTTGCTTTCAACCAATATGCGGGCAAAAGAAATGCTGGCCGATGCCATATCCAAGGCCGACTTGGTAATTGTTGATGAAGCCCACCGGGTATCACCCAATGGAACAGCCTACAAACGAATACTTGATGATTTTAACGAGAACGCTAAAACAGAGGCTCACTTCATTGGCTTGACCGCGTCACCCGAACGAAACACCAACGATCAGCGCGATCAGCTAAACCTTGCCTTCGACGCAATTATAGATTGTGCAAATATTGAAGACTTAATCGCCGAAGGCGTTTTGGTGCAGCCGGTTTATCGTCCGCATTTTGTGCACGACCTAAATCTAGCAAGCATCGATACAAGTTCGGGTGATTTTCCGGTCACCAAGCTGGCCCCCGCCATAATTAAATCATCGATGATTGATTATGCCATGTGGAGCTACAACGAAGAACGTTTAAAGGTTTCGGGAAACCCTGTATCAGCATGGTTTTGTGCCGATATTTCCGTTGCAGAGGCCACCCTGAATAGAATTCAGCAAGATGGTATCAAGGCCGCGATTATTACCGCCGGAACCCCCATCAAGGAACGGATGGAGCTTTTGGCGCAACACGAAAATGGTGAAATAGAGGCCATGGTCTCGGTTGGTGTACTGGCCGAAGGGTGGGATAACCCTTATTGCAACATAATTGTTCATCTGCGCCCAACCCTATCCAAAGTATTGTGGGGCCAGTCGGTTGGTCGTGGGTTGCGCTCGGCACCGGGCAAGGAAAAATGTGTAATTATTGATGTTAGCTCAAACTGGAGCACATTCGGGCCAGTGGAAAAACTGGAATGGAGCCTATGGAGCAACAGGCGCTCGAGCCTGCAATACATGAACCGTTTTAATTGGATTGGCCAACAGCACGATGACGAAGAAGAGGCCGAAACATACCTTCTTTGCAAAAGCGAATTGCCCAATAAAACCAGATGTTCTCATATTTACAAAAAAGGTATTCATAAAGACGATACCTGCCCCGTTTGTGGAACCTATGCCGCAACCGATATATACAAAGAACAAAAACTAGATAGCTCGCTCAACGAAAGCGGATTGCACAACCTGTTCTTTGAACGTGTACCAAAAGTATTTGATGAGATGAACCTATCAGTTTGGGAAAGTCTTGGTTCCACCGCATGGAAAACCGCCACAGATAAAGAAAAAGTATTCTTAGGCTTCTGCATGGCATTTGCGGAAGTTTCCGGCGATGAAACAAACTCTGAAACAGATTATTGGGATGCGGCACTGGCAGCCGAGGCGCACATCCGTACTTATTTAGTAAAAAATCAATTCTGGGTTAAAAAACAAGATGATTTCGAGTTAGCATTAATTGCAGATGGCATGCTGGCTGGTAAAAAAATAAGAACTCTTCAGGCCCATTATGGAATTTCACTTTGTGGTACCGCATTTAAAACGCACAGTCCGGCTGAAAGCGAACGCAAATACCAAAAGGCGATTAAAATTGCTGAAAGATTGGCCATGCTTGGATGTTCATCACAAGACAACCTGCCATATTTCAACGCCGCCGATCACATATAGTGAAACAAAGCACCTAGCTGCGCTTATCCGCACTTATGCTTGGTGCTAACCGCACTCATGTTTGGTGCTAACCGCACTTCTGTTTGGTGCTAACCGCACTTCTGTTTGGTGCTAACCGCACTTATGCTTGGCGCTAACCGCACTTCGCAGAAAGTATATTTCCACTACCATCAACATGTATATTCAGGCGGGCTAGATTGTGGTCCATAGTGGCTACTGAATTTGGTGCCAATATGCGTACAGGAAAATAAGTTGTTTCCCATGGCGGTTTGCCAATATTTTTATTTATTTCCAACACCTGACGGGTGCAATCATAAAATGATGATTTAATGCTAGTGGTTACCGATATAACCGGAACCGCATC
>DAOWFB010000054.1 GCA_030638205.1 Thalassospiraceae bacterium | reverse complement strand
TTCTTTAACTTCGACTGCTTCTGCTTCTTCCATTGTTTTCTCCTTTATTCACCGCGCCCACGGCGGATTTGCGACATTACGTAGGCCACCAATTGGCGCTGGCCCTCGACGTGACGTAAGAGTGCGTTTTTTGCCCCCGGGCCCAGACCTTGGGAAAAAGTTAGGGATTGCAAATGGGCCATGACCTTTTCCCCATCGGGGGTGGCAAACAGGCGGGCATATGTACGGGTTAATTCAACACCGGGGTCGGGCAATAAATTATCTTCCGAGTTGCCCCCTGCTTCGCCATCATTTTCAAACCATGACCAACCTTTTTTATTTTCTGCTTTGTTTTCTATTTTATTTTCAAAGGCCATCGTTTACGGCCTCCTCAATCAATGTTGTAGCTTCTTCTGTTAAGGTGCTTTCAGTTTCTTCGCGCACAAACTCTGCTGGAACCCCAAACGCACTGGCCAACCAACGGGCAAGGGCGGCGCTATCAACCACCGCCAATGCCTCGGGGCCGAGCGAACTTATGGCCGCCACCCAATGCAGCGCGTTATTGGCTTCGGCCCGGGCATGAGATTTTGCCAATGGTGAGCGGTAATCAATGTCGATGATGTCACCATCTATATTAATCTCAGCGATGGTTCCACGGCGACGCAAAATTACAATTCCGCGTTCTATTAATGGGGTTAATAATTCTGACTGCATCCGCCCGTAGGTGGCACCAAGTATGCGGGACATTTCGCCCGAGCGTTCCAATACCTCAGTCGCGCTCATACGCGGCCCAGCAATTTGCCCTAATTGATCGGCCAGCAATGCTTGGCGAATACGCGAACGCAAATCGCTTAGCACAAGTTCTGAAATATCAAACCTGCCCGGTGATTCAAGTGGGGTAAGGCCAGCCGAGCCCACCGCTTTGGGTATAATAGTTCCGGGCGTTAGCTTTATGGTAGCCGGATTTAACACCCCATCGTCATCGGCTTGCCATATTCCGGTAACCGCGATGGAGGCATTTTTTAAAATAAGCTCAACCACCTTGTTGGCGGTTTTTATATCGGGCAATGCCTTCATCACCGGCGAGCGGCCATAGGTTTCCCCCGGTGCCTTGAGCCAACGAAAATTAATAAAGGGCGAATTTTCAAACCAACCGCGTGCCAATTCTACTGCCGTGTCACCCTTGCCTCCCCTTTGGCCTCCCCCTTGGCCCCCAAGGTTTGAGGTTGGTTCCAGCACCGCCATGTAGGCATAGCCGAAACCTTCGGGGACTACGGCCTCGATTACGTTTAAATATTTTTCACTATCATCATTGCCACTGGCATCACCCCTGGCATTATTTGTATTTTTTTCCGGCAACGGCGCATCGGGGAAGCGAACGCGATAATCAGCAAAAGAAAGGCGCGAGCGACGAAATGTTGTATCTAACCTGCCGTCGGCACCTTCTTCAAAGGCAACGTCAAAAACCGGAACTGCATTAAAACGAAATGCCGAACCTTCACCCAATGGCGCCTCTTCAAACATTAATGTCGCGGTGCCAACGGTTACCAGATCAAGAAAGCATTGATGAATTTCAACGGCAAAGTTCGAGCGATCAAAATTTGATTGTAATTTGGCGGCGATTTTTTCCAATTCAGGAGAAACCATATTGCTGGTTTCAGCGTCAAGTTCCGCCCCAGCTTCCAACCCAACCCAGCTTGACCACGGTGGGGTAAGGTGGGCTAAAAGGCTGGCGGCTAATTGATCGGTGGCATCGGCTGCGGTGCCGTCAAACAAACGGTCATGACGGCGACCCCCTGCATTATTGCTAAGAGCATTTCTTTGCGGCAATGAAAATGCCAAACATTCGGCCCAGTGGGATTCCCATCCGCTGCGCTTTTCCAATGCCGCCTTGTGCCTTTTAATTACGGCTTCGGGGGTGAGCTTAATATTGCTTGCGGCATCTGGCTGGGTGATGGTCATAAATGTTTCTCCTGCTATTAAAAAATTACTTCTAAAAAAATGGCAAAAAAATAACCGGGCGTTTGAATGCCGCCCGGCGTTTGATTTTTAGTAAAAAGTGATAAGGACGCATGTGTCCCTTTCGTTAAACAGACTATAATCCTATTTAATTGGGAATGTCAAGAATATTATCCTATTTAATCTAATTTTTTTTCAAATAGCCATATAACTGCCACGGGGTAAGCACCCAAGGCGCGTCCAGACCCAAGACGCGCT
The DNA here is from genome assembly GCA_030638205.1 of Thalassospiraceae bacterium. Classification (GTDB taxonomy): domain Bacteria; phylum Pseudomonadota; class Alphaproteobacteria; order Rhodospirillales; family Magnetovibrionaceae; genus DAOVVL01. Next base: position 2,436 of record DAOWFB010000054.1, on the reverse strand, counting down.
TGACCCCCTCGACACAATTATATGGCCGCACACACTCCCACCACGGCAATGCGTGCGTGAGAATCTCACTGGTTATTGTATCTACAACCACAAAGCCGCCTTTTTGCAAAAGAATGCGAGCAGTTTGTTCATCGCCATTTATTCGGGCAAGTTCGGTTGCGTTAAATAACGGATTATAAAAAACAAACCCACCCTGCCCGTCATCAATGGCAACGGCGCAATGGCGAAACCCGGGCTTTAATGCTCGCAACCACCACACTTCAACATCGCCGGAAAAGCCGACCAATGCAGGGCGTTGGCCGAATGTGGCGGCATTATTGGAGGTGGGGCTCATTCGACAATTCCTTCAACAATTCCTTTGGCCTTTAATTCCACATCCAAATGCCGAAAAGCATCGTCCCACAAAAATGCGGCATGGGCCTCATTACTTAAACGTGGATCGGGGGAGCTGTCGTTCCAACCGTAGGTTGCCAAAACTTTTAGATGTTCTTGGTCGATGATTTTTTTTCGATAAAGCGATATGACCGCACGGTTGATGTCGTCGGGTTCGCATGGGCGTTGTTCTGCCGCCATGGCCCCACCAAGTTTTGCTCCATCACGGCGCAGGCGTTCGGAACGGATGTACCAAAACCATGCATCAATTGTGCTGGCAAATGGGATTTCCGGCACCACCGGCAGTCGCCGGGGGGCCAAGCACTGCTTGGTCATTGGGGATAACTCCACTGTTTTAGCTGTTTTTGGTTATTTTTGGATTATTAGTGTGTGAATATGTTCCTAGTGACTTTATACATAGGATTATTATCATTAGTCAAGGAATAATAATCTAAAAAATAGACTAAGAATCTACTGGTGCAGCTTCAAGATATATATAAGATAATTTTCCCATGATGAAACATGCAGACATATGGAACGCGATTGACCTGCTGGCCAAGGCCAGCGGCCTATCTGCGTCGGGCTTGGCAAAAAAAGCCGGGCTTGACCCAACCACGTTCAATAAATCCAAACGCACCACCCGCGATGGCAAACAACGCTGGCCCTCAACCGAAAGCATTGCCAAAATTCTGACCGCCACCAATGCCAGCCTTGATGAATTTATATCTTATGTTGAAGGCAAAGAAGGATCGGTGCCGCGCCATGTTCCATTAATCGGGTTTGCCCAGGCAGGAGCGGCTGGTTATTTCGATGATGCCGGATACCCCACGGGCGGCAGTTGGGAAGAAATTAATTTTCCCGGCATGACCGACCGCCATGCATACGCGCTGGAAATAACCGGCGACAGCATGGACCCGGTTTTGCGTGATGGTGATGTGGTTATTATATCGCCCGATGCCGGTGTGCGCCGAGGTGACCGGGTGGTGGTAAAAACAACAGCGGGCGAAGTAATGGCAAAAACATTAAAACGTAAAACCGCATTAAGTATTGAGCTTTCATCCATTAATCCAGCCCACCAAGACCGCACCATTCCATTGGACGAGGTCGAATGGATATCGCGCATCGTCTGGGCGGCACAATAAAAACTAAGATTCTAATTTAAGAAAGATCTTCGCCAGCCAGACCTTCGCCAACAAGGGCGCGGGTAATTAGGTTTGCGCTTTCTTCCACCCCGTAAAGGGCGATAAACGAACCCATGCGCGGGCCTTGTTCTTGACCAAGTAGTATTTCATAACACGCCTTGAACCAATCACGCAGGTTTTCAAAACCATGGCGTTTGCCAACCTCGTAAACCTCGGTCTGTATTTCTTCGGCACTGGCACCGTTGTCCATTTTTTCCAGCGATGATTTTAAGTCGTCCAATGCGGTGCGTTCAACATCCGATGGTGTGCGAAACTTTTTATTGGGTTTAACAAAATCCCTATAATAATTAATTGCACCCTCAACAAGTTTATCCAATATGGGTGAATTATCTGGGCTGGCATCGGGGCGGTAGCGGGAAATGAAATTCCACAACACCGCCTTGTCTTCGGAATGACAAACGCTGGCCAGATTAAGCAATATGTTAAATGAAAACTGCATTTCCGAAGCCGGAGGATGGCCAGCATGAATATGCCAAGCCGGGCTGTTTAGCTGGTCTTTTTCCTCTTGTTCGGGGAATTTGGTAATGAACGTAAGGTATTCATCAACGCTTTTGGGTATTACATCAAAAAACAATTTCTTAGCGGTTTTTGGTTTTTGATACATAAACAGGCTAAGGCTTTCCGGCGTGGCATAACGCAGCCATTCTTCAACCGCAAGGCCGTTGCCTTTTGATTTAGAAATCTTTTCGCCGTTTTCATCCAAAAATAATTCGTAGGTTAAATTAACCGGCGGGCGGCCACCAATGGCGCGGCAAATGCGGCCAGATAAATTCACCGAATCGATCAGGTCTTTACCCGACATTTCATAATCAACTTCCAGCGCAGTCCAGCGCATGGCCCAGTCTGCTTTCCATTGTAATTT
>DAOWFB010000109.1 GCA_030638205.1 Thalassospiraceae bacterium | reverse complement strand
AATTTATCAACGTGTCACCGGCGAAGATGGGTATTTCGACACCCGTATCGTTTACATTGCTGAAACCGGCCCAAGAACGAAACGGGTAAACCGTCTTGCGATGATGGACCAAGATGGAGAAAACCACCGCTTCCTAACGGACGGAACGGTTCTTGTTTTAACCCCAAGGTTCTCACCGACGTTGCAAGAAATTACCTACCTTTCATATTACAACGGCATCCCCCGTGTTTATATTTTCAATATTGATAGCGGCAGGCAGGAAAGGTTGGGCGATTTTCCTTCCATGAACTTCGCGCCGCGTTTTTCACCCGATGGCAAGGGTGTAATTATGAGCATGGCCAAGGATGGTAACTCTGATATTTACACAATGGATTTGGCGACCCGCAAGGTAAAACAAATCACCACCCATTCATCAATTGATACCGGGCCTAGCTATTCACCCGATGGAAATAAAATTACTTTTGAATCCGATCGCAGCGGTGCGCAGCAGATTTATATAACAGATGCAAATGGCGGCAAGGCCAAACGCATAAGTTTTGGCCCCAAGCGTGCGCGTTATGCAACGCCGGTGTGGTCGCCGCGCGGTGACTGGATTGCCTTTACCCGTATATTTAGCGGCGGCACCGCAATCGGCGTTATGCGCACCGATGGTAGCGGAGAGCGAATACTAGCCCAATCAACGCCTCGGGGTGATTGGGTTGAAGGCCCAACATGGGCACCCAATGGTCGGGTATTGATGTATTTCCGCCAAGAACCAGCCGACAAACAGGGAAGAGGCGGTAGAACTAGGCTGTTCACCATAGACATAACCGGACAAAATGAACGCGAGGTGGTGTCTCCGGTGGATGCATCCGATCCGGCATGGTCACCGTTAAATCCATAAGAAAACAGTGAGAAATTGAATAAAAATAAGGGTAAATCCAGTAAATTATGTAAAAATCAACAGATTATCCATAATTTATGCAGTTAATTTGCACTATATACCCAAACTACCAGAAGCCCTATACCCAAACTCCCAGAAGCCCTTGAAACAGAAGGGTGTATGGCATATAGTCCAGTACGAAAAACAATAATAAGTCTAAAGGGTCAGCAAGAATTTTTAACGAAACCGGATGCCAGATCCAAAAGCTCGATTTAGGGATTTTTATAGTATAGGCATGCGGTTCGATCAAAACGCTCCAGCGAACAGGAGAATTAAATGCGTTTCAAAATATTAAGTATAATTGCAGTAGCCGGACTTTTGTCGGCTTGTGCAGCTCCCGGTGGGGGCGCAGGTGGTGCCGGTGGTGCCGGCAGTGCCGATAGTGGCTATGCACCGGGCAGCCAAGAAGATCTTGCAGTAAATGTAGGTGATCGTGTTCATTTTGATTTTGACAAGTACAGCTTGTCACCTGAATCACGTTATACACTTCAGCAGCAGGCCGCATGGCTCGCCGCAAACGAAGGCGTTAGCATTACCGTTGAAGGTCATGCCGATGAACGTGGAACACGTGAATACAACTTGGCGCTCGGCGAACGTCGTGCCCAAGCTGCCGCAGACTATCTAATGGTGCTTGGCGTTTCCAAGGATCGTGTCCAGACCGTTTCTTACGGTAAGGAACGCCCTGAAGATCCCGGCTCCAACGAAGCAGCATGGGCAAAAAATCGCCGCGCTGTAAGCGTTGTGAAATAACCATTACTTAGGCGTTGCATTGTTTGTAACGCATAGGGATAAATAACAACGGGGCGTCCTGCCCGGTCTATTAATTGACCAAAAGTGGGACGCCCCGAAGTTTTTTCTGAACTGCCCTATTTTTGCCTGATTGCCCCGCCATTTTAATTGGGCAATCAATGCTATTATTAAGAGTAATTAACATGAATACCGCGATTAAGCTTTTGTCTGCATTTTTAATAGTTGCTTTTGCATCTCAGGCAATTGCACAAGATGCAGTTAGCCCAATTGGGCAAAGCTATGTTTCCGACAGGCTTGAACGTCTTGAGCGGGATATTCAAACGCTTAATCAGCAATTAAGCCGCATGCCATTGGGTGCGCCATCTTTACCCGCTGTCGCGCCATCTTTACCCGCTGTTTTGCAATCAGAAAGCGTAGCCCCAACCGTTACTTCAACTATCAAAGAAGAAGACCTTCCCGCAGGTGCGTTAGATAGGATTTTGTTTCGCATTTCAAAATTAGAAGAAGAAGTAAGGTTGTCCACCGATGGTATGGAGCGGATTGATCACCGCTTTGGCTTAATCGAAAACCGCCTTGATACAATTTTTGGTGATGTTGATTTTCGCCTTTCCCGCCTTGAAGGTGGAAATGGCGGCGTGCCCAGTCGCTTGAACGCAGCCCCCGGCCCAGCGTCGGTTAATCAACAGGGGCCAGCTTCGGGTCAGGCAATCACACCAATAACCGGATATAGCTCAAATCCTTCAGGGCAAAAAGGCGTTCTTGGTTCCATGGGTAAAAAGAAAATGGATCACATTATGGGCCAGACAGATAATGAGCCTGGCGATGATCTGGGGCAATCTGGGACAGCTGATGCAAATGCATCTATGGATGTAGCAATTGCGCCCCCTCAGCCTGTGGCACCAACATTGATGTATTTGCCCGAAGGAAGTGTTGATGAACAGTACAAGCATTCGTTCAATCTTTTACGTCGGGCAAAATATCCCGAGGCCGAGGCCGCGTGGAAAGAATTTATTGCAGTCCACAAAGACGAAAAACTGGCTGAAAATGCCCGCTATTGGCTTGGTGAAACTTATTATGTGCAAAAACGGTTTTTAGATTCAGCCCAAGCATTTTTGCAGTCCTATCAAGCGGCACCTGCTGGGGTCAAGGCCGCCGATTCATTGTTGAAATTAGGCAAGTCCATGTCAAACATGGATAAAAAAGATGAGGCCTGCGCCGCATATTCAAAGCTGCGCAAGGAATTTTCTGCTATTTCACCAAATGTTTTAAAAACCTTGAATCGCGAAACCAAGGCACTCGGCTGTAAATAATTGGGCTGTAAATAGCAAACAAGGGAGCGCCTTTATGTCTGTCGCACCTAATACTTCTACTGCCAATAATCCTTTGAGTGGGCCTTTGAGCGGCGATGAGTTTTCATTGCTTATGAGCTCTCTGGCGGCTGGAAACCCACCACACGTTGCGGTTGGTGTTTCCGGCGGTTCCGATAGCATGGCATTGGTATTGTTGCTTGATGATTGGGTAAAATCTCTGGGTGGCAGCGTGCTTGGAATTACCGTTGATCATGGCCTTAGAAATGATTCGAGCGTCGAGGCTGCTCAGGTAGGCGCATGGTTAAAAAATAAAGCGATTAATCATAAAATTGTTAGGTGGCAAAGCGACTTGGCACAAACCAGTGCTGTGCAGGCCCGTGCGCGCAATGCCAGATACGAACTGATGGTCGATGTTTGTGTCGATGTTGGTATTAAACATCTTTTTGTTGCTCACAATATGGAAGACCAAGCAGAAACATTTCTTATGCGACTTCGCCACAAAAGCGGCCTTGATGGACTTGGCGCAATGGCCAAGGAAAGAAAGCTAGATTGCAACAATGCCATCACCCTTGTCCGTCCATTGCTATCTATTCCCAAGATGAGATTGAAAGATACACTTAAAGCGCGCAGCCAACCATGGATAGAAGATCCATCAAACAACAACACCCAATTTGAGCGGGTGCGCACACGCAGGCTTTTGTCGCTATTGGAATTACATGAAGGAATTAATCCAGCCCGTCTGGTCGGTGCCGCCAGTGCCGCACGCATGCTTCGTACAAAGCTTGAACGCGCTAGCGAGAAATTTATTGAAAACCATGTAACCCATGAGGGTAATTCTGGCGCAATGGTTGATGCCTGCCAATTTTTTGCAACGCCTAAAGAAATCAAGGGAAGGGTTTTGTCCCGGCTTATCGCCAGCTACGGCCCAAAAAATAAAAAGACTGACTACCCGCCAAGCCCTGACAAGATTTCAAGAATTGTTGACTGGCTTGCAGGTGGGGCCACCCAGCAAACAGGGGATAATTCTAGAACTCTAGGAGGCTGTCGGATCGCCAGAAAAGGTGGCTTTTTGGTCATTAGGCCCGAGCCACCAAGGCGGAAACCATCCTCCCGCATGGTTAACAATGTTACACATGAGCATTTAAGCCAAAAATCCCCATAAAAACACACACCATCCCTTGTGGGCGGGGCTTAATTGGCTTACATGTCAGGAAAGGCCGTGCATGGCCATATTAGAATTTTTTAAGGAAAAGCAGTGAATTTTAGCAGAAATATACTTTTTTGGATTGTCATCGGTCTTTTGCTTATGGCGTTGTTCAACCTGTTTCAGGGCAACCAGCAGCGCAGCACTCAAGCGCCACTCGCTTATTCTGAATTCATGACAGCAATTGAAAGCGGCGAAGTTCGTGATGTAACCATCAAGGCCGTCAATAACGGCAGCAATATTGCTGGTCACTTTAGCGATGGACGCACTTTTTCTACTTTTGCTCCTAACGATCCTGGGCTTGTTCCCAATCTGTTGAGCAAGGGCATTCGTATTTCGGCTATGCAGTCCGATGACGATTCACCTTCGTTCCTTGGTATTCTTATTTCATGGTTCCCCATGTTGCTGCTTATTGGGGTATGGATATTTTTCATGCGCCAGATGCAGGGTACCAGCGGCAAGGCAATGGGCTTTGGCAAATCCAAGGCCAAGCTTCTGACCGAAAAGCAGGGCCGGGTAACGTTTGAAGATGTTGCTGGCATTGATGAGGCCAAACAAGAACTAGAAGAAGTAGTCGATTTCTTAAAAGACCCACAAAAATTTCAACGCCTTGGTGGAAAAATCCCCAAGGGCGTGTTGTTGGTGGGCCCTCCGGGTACCGGTAAAACATTGCTGGCCCGCGCCATTGCTGGCGAAGCCAATGTTCCATTTTTCACAATTTCCGGTTCGGACTTTGTTGAAATGTTTGTTGGCGTTGGCGCCAGCCGTGTTCGCGATATGTTTGAACAGGGTAAAAAGAACGCGCCTTGCATAATATTCATAGATGAAATTGATGCGGTTGGCCGTCATCGTGGTGCCGGACTTGGCGGCGGTAATGATGAGCGCGAACAGACACTAAACCAGTTGTTGGTGGAAATGGATGGGTTTGAATCCAACGAAGGCGTCATTCTTATTGCCGCCACCAACAGACCCGATGTTCTTGATCCGGCACTGTTGCGCCCCGGTCGTTTTGACCGTCAGGTTACCGTTCCCAACCCCGATATTCTGGGTCGTGAAAAAATCCTAAAAGTTCATATGATAAAAGTGCCGTTGGCACCCGATGTTGATGCCCGCACAATTGCCCGTGGAACGCCTGGTTTTTCCGGTGCTGACCTTGCCAACCTTGTTAACGAGGCAGCTCTTTTGGCGGCACGTACCGGCAAGCGGGTGGTTACCCAATCTGATTTTGAGTCCGCCAAAGACAAGGTCATGATGGGCACCGAGCGTCGCTCTATGGTTATGACCACCGAAGAAAAGAAGCTAACCGCGTTCCACGAAGCCGGACATGCATTGGTTGGTATTTTCATGCCGAAATGTGATCCGTTGCACAAAGTTACCATTATACCCCGTGGCCGTGCCTTGGGCTTGACCATGAATTTGCCGGAACGTGATCGTTATACATATTCACGGATTGAGCTTGAAAGTAAGCTGGCCATGATGTTTGGTGGCCGGGTTGCCGAAGAGTTGGTGTTT
>DAOWFB010000075.1 GCA_030638205.1 Thalassospiraceae bacterium | reverse complement strand
TTTTACGCCGCCGTGCCACCAACGGTAATTTCATCAATCTTTAGCGTCGGCTGGCCAACCCCAACCGGAACCCCTTGGCCGTCTTTGCCACATGTGCCAACACCGGCATCAAGCTTTAGGTCGTTGCCAATCATCGAAACTTTTTTCATTGCATCGGGGCCATTGCCAATTAGGGTCGCACCCTTAACCGGTGCGCCGACTTTGCCATTTTCAATCAGGTAGGCTTCGGTACATGAAAACACAAACTTGCCCGATGTAATATCAACCTGTCCGCCGCCAAAATTAACCGCGTAAATACCTTTTTTAACTGATGCAATAATTTCTTTAGGATCCCGCTCGCCCGCCAACATAAATGTATTGGTCATGCGCGGTATTGGCGCGTGGGCATAGCTTTCGCGCCTGCCGTTTCCGGTAACCTCCATTCCCATCAGGCGGGCGTTCATGCGGTCTTGCATGTAACCTTTTAAAATACCGTCTTCGATTAAAACCGTTTCCGATGTTGGCGTGCCTTCGTCGTCTATGCTTAATGAACCGCGTCGGTCTTGGAATGTTCCGTCATCAACCACGCTAACGCCGGGTGCGGCAACCCGCTCACCCAAAAGCCCGGCAAAGGCTGATGTTTTTTTGCGGTTGAAATCACCCTCTAATCCATGGCCAACCGCTTCGTGAAGCATTACGCCGGGCCAGCCGGGGCCAAGCACAACTTCCATTTCACCGGCAGGCGCCGGCACGCTTTCAAGGTTTACCATTGCTTGACGTAATGCTTCATCAGCCGCCAAGTGCCAATTTTCCGGGCTTATCCATTCATCATACCCGGTGCGGGCACCATGACCGTACGAACCAGTTTCCATTCTATCGCCGGCACCCGCCACAACTGAAACATTTAATCTTACCAGCGGCCTTATGTCGGCTGCGGTTGCGCCACCGGCACGAATTATTTCTATTGCTTGCCAGCTAGCCGCCATGGAAACCGAAACTTGTTTGACGCGTTCATCCCGGCCACGGATATAGGCATCAATTTCTTCTAGCAATTTTACCTTTTCAGAAAATTCCATTCCTGCAAGCGGGTTTTCATCGCCATAAAGTTTTTTATTAGTGCCGGGTGGGGGCGGGGCCATGATGCCGCCGGTTCCCTTGCGCACCGATGTTACGGTTTCGCCAGCACGTTTTATGGCATCTTCGGAAAGCTCGGACGCGTGGGCGTATCCGGTTACTTCGCCCGCGACTGAGCGCAAGCCGAACCCTTGGGCGGTATCGAAGCTTGCCCCCTTAAGATGGCCATCATCAAAAACCAAACTTTCCGATTGGCGATATTCAAGGTAAAGCTCACCATCATCAGAACCGTTAAGGGCGTCACCAACTATGGTTTCGGTCCGCGCCCGATCCATTCCGGTGCTTTCAAAAAACAGGTTATTGGTGCTGGCTGGTGCGGGCATGAAATTCTCCTAAATTAAAAGTCCTGCATTATATATGAGCCATTCAACGCTCGATTGCCAGAAATGTTAAGCAATGTTAAACGGGGTTGATTTTTAGGCCCAATTTGGGCATATTCTCCTTACGTGGTGATTTGGCCGGCTGGCTTGCGGCCACGTTAAATAAGCAGCTAAAAGGCCGAAGCAGTGGAATTAGCCCTGACCTTCGGTCCGGGTTTTTTTTATTGGAGAAGTTTAAGATGAGCAGCAAAGACGAAAACACCAAAAACGAAAAGAATTGGCGCCAAGCAACTAAATTGGTTCGTGGTGGGCTTGACCGCAGCCATCATGGCGAGCTTTCCGAAGCAATTTTCATGACCCAGGCTTATGCTTATGACAGTGCCGAACAGGCCGAGCAAAGCTTTAGCGGAGAAATAGACCATTACGTTTATTCCCGCTACGGCAACCCAACTGTTTCAATGTTTGAAAATCGTCTGGCACTGCTAGAAGGCGCAGATCATTGCCGTGCCATGGCATCGGGCATGGCCGCTGTTTATTGCGCCCTTGCCAGTCAGTTAAAATCTGGCGATAGGGTTGTGGCATCGCGCGCTTTGTTTGGCGGTTGTGAATACGTTATAAATACAGCTCTTCCAAAGTTTGGCATTAAAACCGAATTTGTTGACGGCTCCGATTTGGGAGCATGGGAAAAAGCATTAAGCACGCCGGTGGATGCAGTGTTTATTGAAAGCCCAGCCAACCCAACGCTGGAAATAATAGATATTGCGGCGGTGGCCGAGTTAACCCACAAGGCAGGCGGCAAGTTAATAGTTGATAATGCGTTTGCCTCACCCATTTTGCAAAAACCATTGGATCTGGGTGCAGACATTGTTACCTATTCGGCGACAAAACATATTGATGGCCAAGGCCGCGTGCTGGGCGGGGCAATTCTTTCTAATGATAAATCGTTTATCGAAGACGAATTGCAACCGTTCTACCGCAACGTTGGCCCAAGCCTTAGCCCGTTTAACGCATGGGTGCTGGTTAAAAGCCTCGAGACATTGGAATTGCGCATCAGCCGCCAATCTGAAAATGCATTAGCGGTGGCAAAGTTTCTCGAAACATTACCGGGTGTTGAACGGGTGCTTTATCCGGGCTTGACCAGCCATCCACAACACGACCTAGCGATGAAACAAATGTCTGGCAGCGGCGGTACCGTGGTTTCGTTTGAAGTGAAAGGCAACGGCAAGCAAGATGTGTTCAAGGCACTGAATAAGCTATCGACCATTGATATTGCCAACAACCTTGGCGATCTTAAATCCATGATTACCCATCCGCAAACCACAACCCATCAACGCCTAAGCGATGAAGAGCAAGCGGCAATGGGTATATCACCCAGCCTTGTCAGGCTGTCGGTGGGTATAGAAGACACAGATGATTTGAAAGAAGACTTAACCCGCGCGCTTGGATAGGGGGCGGATTATTCTTGGCGCCTTATTCTTGGCGCCAGGGCATGTTTGCCACCTTCCATCCATTTACGGTTCCCCGGTGGCCGGATGCGTTTTTGTCACCTTCAAAACCGTGGGCAACGTTATAGCAATGCTTAAACCCGTTTTCGCTCAAAAGGCTTGCGCCATAGGCAGAACGAACCCCGGAACGGCAAATTAATAAAATTACCTTGTCGTCCTCGGGTTTTGCTATTTCGCTTACCTCGGCAACAAAATTGGG
>DAOWFB010000021.1 GCA_030638205.1 Thalassospiraceae bacterium | reverse complement strand
CTACGTCATCACCTGGGGCTGTCATTTATTGCCCTTATCCTTATCTGGCCCTTTAAGTGTGGGCGCTCGCTACTGCCAGCTATTGAACTAGCAGTTCCTTGAATAAAACATCGTTTACTTTTGCCGGACTAACCGCAACATTTACCCGCTTTAGCAATTCTTCGCGCAGGCGGTACATACCAGCAGAACCCTTCAGGTCGTCTATCCGTAATTCACGTAGATAAACCTGAAAATTATCAACAATTCTTGGCATCAGGCCTTCAACCGTTGTAACGTCTTCGACGGTCTCCAGTTCAAGGCTCACTCTTATTTTGAGATAAACCGACTTACGACCGCCCGTATTCAGATTAACCAGCATCTCGGGTAAATCATAAAAAACAGCATCCCCAGATACCAGGGCCTGCGCTTCTTCATCTAGGCCCGCTTCATCACCGCCGGCTATCATGTTAATAAGAGGCTGCAAATAACCGAGGAAATACGCCCCCGTTACGCCACCAAGAATAAGCACCAGCACTGCGGCAATAACGATTAGAAGTCTTTTCCTGCCAGACTTCCCTTCGCCGTCTTCGCCTTCCTCGCCGTCTTCGCCTTCCTCGCCTTCAATCTCATCTTCATCCAGATCGTCTTCGAGTTCGTCATCGTCGGCCATGGCCATACTCATTTCAATTTTAAATACTGATCAGCTTAAATACTGGTAAATTCAAATACTGGCTCAAATACTGGCACGCCTGCAACCGCAGGCCCGGCCAAAAACTCTTGTATTACAAGTTAGGTGCTGATGGTTAACAAGTAGTTGATATGTGCTCTTGGGGCGGCCAAAAAGCCAATTACTTTAACATAGTTATGCATTTTCTGCCGGAGAACTCCTTTTCCTTCCGCAGCACCCCCCAATCGGCCCCCAATAGGGGTCCAATGGGCAAGTTCTGCCGGGAAAAGACTTCCCTTATGGAACGAATTGGGCGGCTATGCCATCCAAACAAAAACCATAATTTTATATAACGCTTTGAAATTAAACAATATTTTAAGTTGGCACGGTCTGTGCATTTTTAACGGTAATAATACCGCGCCAAAGAGCGCAGACAAAACGGAAATACGATCGGGAAAAACAAGATGGAAACCACATCATATATTGCGCTTTCGCGCCAGTCGGCCCTACGTAATGAAATGAGCGCCATTGCCAACAATATGGCAAACATGAATACCACCGGATACAAGGGCGAGCGCATGCTCTTCGTGGATCAGGTCGTAAGATCACGCTCAGACACATCAATCGCCGCTCAGGGTCTTTCGTATGTTCGCGATGTTGCAAGCTTTCGCAACACCATGGATGGCCCCATGACTAAAACAGATAATCCGCTGGATCTGGCAATCCATGAAGATGGTTATTTTGCCGTTCAAACCCCAAATGGTGAACGCTATACCCGGGGTGGCAGTTTTAGCATGGATAGCGGTGGCCAGCTTGTCACCCAAAAGGGCGATCCGGTTCTAACCGATGCCGGAACGCCAATATTTTTTGCCCCCGAAGATACGCAAATAACAATCACATCTGATGGAACCATTTCAACCGAAAACGGTGAATTGGGAAAGCTAAAGATTGTAAAATTCAACAACCAGCAAGACATGTTTCGTGCCGAAGGTGGCTACTTTGCCACCAACGAACAACCAACCGTCATAGAGCGCCCGAAAGTGGCCCAAGGCATGATAGAGGGTTCAAACGTTGAGCCAATTCTTGAAATGGCTCGAATGATGGAAGTTTCAAGACAATACGCGTCGACGCAAAAAATGATTGACCGCGAAGACGAACGTATTCGCCGGATTGTGCGCGAACTTCCAAGCTTATCAAGCGGGCAATAAAAACAAATAGCTGAGTAAGTTTAACAGGAACATACAAATAATAATCGCCTTAAATAAGGCTTTTAAAGAAACGTTACCTAAGAAAGGACTGGAACAATGAGATCACTTAACATCGCTGCAACGGGCATGCTTGCCCAGCAAAAAAACGTCGAGGTTGTTTCCAACAACTTGGCTAACATGAACACCACCGGCTATATGCGCAGGCGTACCGAATTTCACGACCTGATGTATCAAAACCTTAGGCGGGTTGGCTCAACATCATCCGATGCCGGCACGGTTGTTCCATCGGGCGTGCAGTTGGGGCTTGGCGTTAAATTGGCTGCCGTTTACCGCATCCACGAACAAGGCAACCTTAGCCCAACAGATAACACCTTTGATATGGCAGTGCAGGGTAACGGTTATTTTCAAATTCAAATGCCAGACGGCACAACCGCATATACCCGTGACGGAACATTTCAATTAAATGCCGACGGATTGGTAGTTACCCATGACGGCTATTCGGTTTTACCAGCAATAACGGTTCCGGATAACGCGGTTGATGTTGCTATCAATACATCTGGCGAAGTTCAGGTAAAGCTTGATGGGCAGGTTGATTATCAAAACGTTGGTCAATTACAAATTGCTAACTTTGCCAACGACACCGGACTGGAGTCAGTTGGCTCGAACCTATACCTCGAAACAACAGCGTCTGGTGCGGCTTTAACAGCTACGCCCGGATCATCTGGATACGGAACAATTCTTCAAGGGTTCCTTGAAACATCCAATGTTAACGCGGTGGAAGAAATTTCAAATCTGATATCAGCCCAGCGTGCATATGAAATGAATTCCAAGATTATTACCACCTCGGATGAAATGATGCGCACCGTATCACAAATGAGATAGGCCTTAAGAGATTAAGGAAAAAATTATGAAACAATTTTCATTCATACTATTTGCGGCATCAATGGCAGTTTTGCTATTTACATCGGGAAATTCTCTTGCTGCCGCCAAGTCAGAGCCCACAACCCTAAATAGCCATGTAATGGTAAGCGGCGAAGTTGTATTATTAGGCGATATATTCACCAATGCTGGCGAAAAATCTAGCCAAGCCGTTGCCTATGCACCCAATGCCGGACAAAAAGCGGTGTTTGATGCCCCGTGGTTAGGGCGTGTGGCAAAGGCGTTCAATATTAACTGGGCTCCGACTTCGGGGCTGGAGCGTACAATAGTTGAGAGAAATTCAGAGATAATAGAAACAAGTGAAATTAAATCCATCCTTACCCAACGCCTAATCGAAGATGGGGTTGATCCCTCTTCTAAAGTTACCCTTTCAAATAAATCCATGCGCCTTTATGCCCCCGTGGGTCTTGGTGGTGAATTAAGGGTCGAAGACATATCCCATGACCGCGTTAGCGGACGCTTTAGCGCCAAATTATTATGGAAAGGCGAAAATGGGTCACAACAAGTGCGTGTCAGCGGCAGGGTTGATGCGGTAACTGAGATTCCTGTTCTATCCAGACGAATCTTGCGCGGTGACAACATTACAAAGCGTGATATTCGCTGGATAAAAGTTCGTTCAATCAGTTTGCAGCGCGACGCAATAATTGACCACGCCGATCTAATCGGCATGACCGCAAAACGCACAATCGCGGCTAATCATCCCGTAAGGACATCGGAAATTCGCCGCCCATTGATGGTGGAAAAAGGTTCAAGCGTAACTATCAAGCTAACAACCAAATTAATGCGGCTAACCACCAAAGGCCGCGCCCTTGAGCACGGTAGTCGTGGTGACATTATTCGTGTTTCAAATTCGCAGACAAACACCGTTATTGAGGCCGAGATAACGGGACCGGGCACTGCCCGTGTCAACTCTTCGGTCAACCTGGCCATGAAATAACATGTGGAATCTAAGGAGAACGGCCATGAGCACAATTAAAAATAAAAATCTGTCATTGGGAATAGCTATTGGCGTCGCAGCCCTAACGCTTTCCGCCTGCCAGACAACTTCACGTATTTCCGAAATTGGCGATGGGCCGAAACTGACCCAAATAACCAACCCGGAAAGCATCCCTAAGTATCGACCCGTATCAATGCCGATGCCCCAAGCAGTTGTAGAAAACAAAAACCCAAATTCATTGTGGCGGGCGGGCGCGAAGGCATTTTTCAAAGACCACCGCGCCAAAGAAATTGGCGATACCCTGGTTGTTAATCTTTCGCTAAATGATAGCGCTTCGCTGGCAAATTCAACATCACGCAAACGCAATGATAGCGAAGATACAGACGTAACAAAGCTTATGGGTTTTGAAACCAAGATTGCCAAAAATAATTTGCCGATTGGATTTGATCCAACCAGCGTTATTAGCTTTGGCAACAATCACAATACATCTGGCGATGGCTCCATCGGCAGAAGCGAACAAATAAACCTGACCTTTGCTGCTGTGGTGACACAGATACTCCCCAATGGGTCGTTGGTTATTTTGGGCAGGCAAGAAGTAATGGTTAATTCAGAATTACGTGAGCTAATGGTGACGGGTGTAGTTCGCCCGGGCGATATTGAATCGGACAACACCGTAACTCACGAACGTATTGCCGAGATGCGTGTGGCCTATGGTGGCCGCGGTACGCTCAGCAATCTCCAGCAACCTCGCTGGGGAACTCAGATCTGGGATATCTTGTTCCCGTTCTGAGCCTTCGATCGTTCCCGTTCGAAAGTGGTGGCTTAATGCCCCCTCTTTCACAAAACTTAAGGCCGGAGTTTATGCTCCGGCCTTCTTTTTATTTAAGAACGCCGCATAAGCGGCGGCGACAGTTTTGCCGCTTGAGTAAAACAGCGCACCATTAATTGAAAAGAACGCAGCAATAGCTGCGACGCACGCTTGTGCGCTGGGCTTCATTTCCCAATCAATCGTCTCTATGAGTTTTTTCCATACGCTCGTGGCGTTCCTGCGCATCAATGGAGAGGGTCGCTATGGGGCGAGCCTCAAGCCGGCGCACGGAAATAGGTTCGTGGGTATCTTCACAAAAACCAAAAGAACCATCATCAAGGCGCTCTAACGCTTCGTCAATTTTAGAGATTAACTTGCGGGCGCGGTCACGGGTACGCAATTCAAGTGCGTGCTCGGTTTCAAGCGAAGCGCGATCAGCAATATCAGGTTCCAGCATAGAGCTTTCCTGAAGATGTTGAATGGTTTCACTTGACTCACTTAATAGCTCTGCTTTCCATTCATCCAAACGCTTGCGGAAATATTCCCGCATTGTTGCGTTCATGAACTCTTCCTTATCGGAAGGTTTGTAATCAGGCGGAAGTGTAACGTTCATTTGCAATATGTCCCTTAAACTAAGCATTCAGCCATATTGGCCTCAAGCCCCCACTTAATCAGTTGCCGGGACTTATATTGAAGCAAGCGGTTCTAAGCAAGGGGGGTTTTGGGTAATTTAAGGGAAATTATGGTGGAAAAACTGGGTCTAAATCTTATAACTATCTGGTATATTTAGCTATTTCTACCTCGGCACGCAGTTCAATCTCATCCAATATATCGTTTAGCTGCTTATCATTGACCTTTTTACGCTCTGAGCGTATTTTATGGGCAATTTCCATCAATTTATCCTTGGGAATTGCGCCAAGCAAAAGGCCATCCTGCAATTCACTAAGTCTATCAAGAAGTTCAATGCCATAGGCACGGGCTTGTTTTTTGGCGCGATCTTCACCGCCATCACCGGATTCCTGCATGGCAAGAATGGCGTCAACGCCTTCGACCTGAGATTTTTCAACAATGGCAGAATCCGCAACCCCCTCGAAGCCAGAAGCCCCTTGAGCTGCCTTAAGTTGATCGGCAAAGGATGACCCGCCAGCAGATCCCGCCCCTTTTGTGCGTTTGGGGCCGCTTGGCGATTTAGTTCCTCTGGGTCCTGTTATTTTGATAGACACTTAAGTTTGGTAAACTCCTTAAAAGGCCCAATAAACATTTATTACGTAAGACTTTGGCCGCGAATATCATATATCACAAGCCCTTAACTAATGAATAGCACCGCCCGCCTCATACTTGGCGTACCCCTGGGGCCATTATTCGAGTTGCAACTTGCAAGTTTGGGGTATAGTTTATCCATGTTGTTGCGAATAATTCGCAGTTGCAACTCATTCTAAAATAGAGATTATGGCAAAATGGTAATAAAAACAACAAGGTACTTAAATTATAGCGGCTATAGTGCCGCCTTTTTTACCATTATAGTAGGCATAATGAGCGCCATGCTGACCCTGCTGCCCGCAGGTCACGCAATTGCCTTGGGTAAAGATGGGCCTGTAAACCTTTATTCATACCGCCAATCGTTCCTAATGCGCCCCCTGCTAGAAGCTTTCACCAAGGAAACCGGCATTAAGGTAAATGCCGTTTATGCCAAAAAAGGCATACTTCAACGCCTAAAAGCAGAAGGCATGAACAGCCCGGCTGATGCAGTATTGGCAGCCGATATCACAAGAATCGATGCCATTGCCCGCGAAGGATTATTGCAACCTGTAGTATCTTCACTGCTTGAAGAAAATATTGCCCCCTCTTATCGCCATCCGGATAATTTGTGGTTTGGGCTGACCTACCGGGCGCGGGTAATTTTTGCTCATAAAAAACGTGTCAAACCCGGTGAAATAAAAACTTATGAAGACTTGGCCAACCCGCGTTTTAAAGGTCGCATTTGCATGCGTTCGGGTAAGCACGAATATAATATTTCGCTGTTGGCATCTGTTATTAATGCGCTTGGCTCTGAAAAGGCCGAAAGCTGGATTGCTGGCGTAAAAGAGAATCTTGCCCGTCGTCCACAGGGAAATGATCGTGCACAAGTTCGCGCTATTTTTGAGGGCGAATGCGATATCGCAGTCGGTAATAGTTATTATTTGGGTAAAATGCTGACCAACGAAGAAAAACCGGATGAAAAAAAATGGGCATCATCGGTAAATATTATTTTTCCTAATCAGCCCGATAGCCAGCCCGCCAACCAACTTGATAGTATGGTTTCAAAAAATTCAACACTTGTGCGCGGTGCGCACGTAAACATTTCAGCAGCCGGCATAACTAAAAGCGCCGAGCACATTGTTGGGGCAAAGTTATTATTGGAATTTCTTGTTTCTGATACAGCGCAAAGAATATATGCTGCGCAAAATTTTGAATATCCCCTTAAAAAAGATGTTCCATTACACCCCATGGTGGCTTCATGGGGAAACTTCAAACCTGATAAACAGCGTTTAATTGATATAGCAGCGCTTCATAACGATGCGGCAAAGATGATGGACAGGGTTGGGTTCAACCACTAACCGCATGCGGCCTTAAAGGGATATAGAAGTGACGGCTCAAACATTGGCAAGCAATAAAAATGGTCTGTCCATATTTGCCCTTATTGGCGCAAAGCTAGACGGCTGGACTGTGTCCGTTCTTGTTGTGGCATGCATTGCGGCAATTCCTATTGCTACCGTAATAGGGCTTGCAATTGCGCCCACCGAAGACATCTGGCGACACCTTTTTGATACGGTACTAAGCCGTTACGTCATAACGACCCTTATTCTTATGACCGGTGTTGGCTTTGGAACATTTGTAATTGGCACCGGCACCGCCTGGATTGTTACCATGTGTAATTTCCCGGCCAAGCGCATATTTGAATGGGCGCTTTTGTTACCCATGGCTGTTCCTGCATATGTAATTGCCTACGTCTATACCGACCTGCTTGAATATTCCGGGCCGATGCAAAATGCATTGCGAGCTACATTTGATTGGCAAACAAAGGGCGAATATTGGTTCCCGGAAATAAGATCCCTTGGCGGGGCCGCAACCATGATGACTATGGTTTTGTACCCATATGTTTACCTGCTCGCGCGTTCGGCCTTTCTTGAACAATCGGTTTGCGTGTTAGAGGCAAGCAGAACATTAGGACGTGGCCCATGGAAAGGTTTTTTTAAGGTAGCCCTACCAATGGCGCGCCCAGCAATTGCCGTTGGGGTTAGTCTGGTAATGATGGAAACCTTAAATGATTTTGGCACAGTTGATTTCTTTGCCGTCGCCACATTTACCGCGGGTATATTTGATGTCTGGCTAAACATGAATTCACCCTCGGGTGCGGCCCAGCTTGCCAGCATTTTACTTTTATTTGTTGGTGTTCTGGTTACGCTTG
>DAOWFB010000103.1 GCA_030638205.1 Thalassospiraceae bacterium | reverse complement strand
CAAATAAAAGGTTGGTAAAAAAACGAAAATAGTACTTCTAAATTCAATATAGAATATTTAAGTCTAAATTGTACGCAGGATAGCACCCGACCACACAGCCCGGCACCAATCAATCATTCAGCTAACTAACATACTTTATACTTCAAAACCAGTCTACAAAACCCCTGTTTATCCCCATTTTTTGATAAATAGGGATGGGGTCAAATCATCGCTAGGCCCCCATTAACATGAATGGTCTGGCCTGTTACATAACCCGATTCGCCACTTGCAAGAAAGGCCACAGCGGCACCTATGTCTTCAGGGGCCCCCATTTTCCCCGATGGGATATTCTTGGTAATGGCGGCTTTCTGATCGTCGCTCAATACATCGGTCATGGGCGACACAATAAAGCCCGGAGCCACGCAATTTATGGTTATTCCTCGGCTGGCAACCTCTTGGGCCATGGATTTGCTCATCCCGATTAGGCCAGCCTTGGTGGCGGCATAGTTGGCTTGGCCCGCATTGCCGGTGACACCAACCACGGAGGTAATATTAATTATCCGCCCAGATCGCTGCTTCATCATGCCCTTGAGCGATGCTCGAATAAGCTTGAACGCTGATGTTAGGTTTACATCTATGACCGCCTGCCAATCTTCGTCCTTCATCCGCATGGCCAAGGTATCGCGGGTCATTCCGGCGTTATTTACCAAAATATCAAGACCGCCCATGGCGCTAGTGGCATCGACAATAAGTTTTTCCGCAGCACCCTCATCGCCAAGGCGAGCAGCGCAAACGTGGGCACGGCTACCCAGTTCTTTTTGCAATTTATCTAACGCGTCTGTGCGCGTACCTGAAAGAACAACTTCGGCCCCATTTTCATGAAGCGTGCGGGCTATGGCCCCACCAATACCGCCAGAAGCTCCGGTTACAAGTGCCTTTTTACCGCTTAAATCAAACATACTTTTCCCCTTGGAAATAAGGTTTAGCTTACAGGCTCTCGACAAATGCGTCGATATCTTCAGGCGTGTTAACGCAAACCCCGGTAATATCTTTATCTATGCGCCTGACAAGCCCGGAAAGGACCTTGCCTGCGCCGACTTCTACTAATTGGTTAATTCCCAACGATTTCATTGTCAAAACACTTTCGCGCCAGCGAACCGTACCCGTAACCTGACGAACTAGAAGATCTCTTATATCATCGGGATCGCTGACCGGTTCTGCGGTAATGTTGGCAATAACTGGTACTATGGGTGATTTAATATGAGCATCGCTCAGTGCGCCTGCCATCACGTCGGCGGCGTCGCTCATCATGGCACAATGAAATGGCGCTGAAACAGGCAGCATAATCGCACGCTTGGCGCCCATTTCCTTGGCTATTTCGGCGGCGCGTTCAACCGCTGCCTTGGCACCAGAAACCACGACTTGGCCGGGGGCGTTGTCATTGGCTGGCGAACAGACCTCGGTCTCAGTTGAAGCCTTGGTGCAAACCTCAACCGCCCCGTCCCAATCAAGGCCCAACAATGCAGCCATTGCACCCACGCCAACCGGAACCGCTTTTTGCATTGCATTACCGCGAACACGCAACAGCTTGGCCGCGGTTGTTATTGAAAACGCGCCGCTGGCAGCCAGCGCCGAATATTCACCAAGGGAATGTCCGGCAACGTGTGTTGCGTGGGTTTTTAAATCAAAACCTTTTTCTTCCATTGCTCTCATTACTGCCATTGATACGGCCATTAATGCGGGTTGGGTATTGTGGGTTAAGGTAAGCTGGTCTTCTGGCCCATCAAATATGACGGTTGAGAGCTTTTCGCCCAAAGCATCATCTACTTCGTCAAATACCGCACGGGCTGATGCAAAGCCGTCATATAATGACTTGCCCATTCCAACAGACTGAGAGCCTTGTCCGGGGAAAATCAGTGCGCGGGTCATTTACGGTAGCTCCTTGAGATTGTGTCATAAGCACCAAAAGTGACGCCAAAAGTAACTATAGTGCGAGGGATACACGCGCATAAGTCTGAATTCAACCCAAATAAATCAAATAATTATCCATAGGAGCGCAAAGATTTAGTGATTTTATCTGTCAAGATTGCTACTCTTGGCAAATAATGGAAATAGCATTCACCATAGTCGTTGGAATTTTTGTCGTTATAAGCGCTATCGCCTTGTATTTGTTTGTTTTTTCACGAAATGATGAAGACAAAAACAGCTCCGACGGATCGACCTGATAGTATTTTAGTTAATCTATTTTTGGTCTGTTTTATTCCAAATCGACAAAACCCCAAATAAATCACAAGCAAACCACCAGTCACTGCTTGCATTGTGCCGCCGAATGGGTATATTTCGCGCCTTCAACTCCTTGCCGGGAGAAATATTTTTCCCGGCTATGCCCACCGTCTTTTACAGGCATTAGACGGCTGGGATGAGAAAATCCGAAAGGGGACTATATATGCCTTATTACGAAAGCGTGCTTATTGCGCGTCAAGACCTATCTACCCAACAAGTAGAAACCATGGCAGAACAATTTGCCGGCGTTATCCAAAGTGGTGGTGGCAAGGTTGCAAAAAACGAATACTGGGGTCTTAAGCCCCTGGCCTATCGCATCAAAAAGAATCGCAAGGGCCATTATCATCAGCTCACAATCGACGCACCAGCGGCTGCCGTTCAAGAAATGGAACGCCAGATGCGCTTGAACGAAGATTTATTGCGCCATCTTACCGTACGTACCGAAGAGCTAGACCTTGAGCCATCCGTCATGATGCAAAAGCCAAGCCGCGACGATCGTCCGCGCCGCAACTTTGACCGTGATGACAAACCTAGTGGCAATGGTGGCGGTGACCGCCCCAACAAGGGAGGTGAATAATGGGACGTAGACCTTTTTTCCGTGGCCGTAAAAGCTGCCCGTTTGCAGGTTCAGGCGCACCTAAAATTGATTTCCGTGATACCAGATTGCTGGGACGTTATATTTCAGAGCGTGGCAAGATTGTACCTTCACGCATCACGACTGTTTCGGCAAAAAAACAACGCGAACTAGCCAAGGCTATCAAGCAGGCTCGTTTTCTTGGTCTTTTGCCTTATGTTGTTAAATAATCAACGTTTAGGTGATTGTCTGGCCTCTCGGTTGAGAGATTAATAGGCCCCGGCTGATGGAATCGAAGCACGTACTAATTTCTGTTGTTGCCGGGTTGTTAAGCGCAATGTTGTCTCTGGCATTTGTGTCGGGAAATGCAATTAGCGTTTTCTTTCTGGTTTATCTGGTTCCGCTTCCCATGCTTTTGGTGGGGTTGGCGCTAGGGTCCAGAGCCACATTGGTAGCTGCAGGTGCTGGCATGGCCCTTAGCTTTGGTCTTGGCGCAGCAGGGGCTGCAATGTTTGCGATTCTTCACGGTTTGCCATCATGGGTGATAGTGATGATGGCGCAGATTAAAACAGACCCTACCGTAGCCAAAAGAGGCACGGACGTTGAGGAAGAGTTACCGGGCCGCAAGGCCCCAGAGACCAATGTTCCGGGGTTGCCGGAACGCCCACGCAGTTATGATGTGGGAGCAGTTAAATCGGAACCCAGCCCGGACAAGGGGTGGTTTCCAGCAGGAAGCATCGTCGTTTGGATTGCGATACTTGCCTGTATTTATATGGTGGCAGCTTCCGTCTTTTTGGGCGGTGACCTTAGGGGTGCTGTTGTTGAATACATTTCGAGGCTATTTGAAATTATAGCCACGAACCAAGATGCAAATGTGCGTCTTGCTGCAACCGACATGTTGGCGGACTTTTTTCCCGGCATGTTGGGGGCATTTTGGGTTTTGATGCTGGGTGTAAATACTATTTTCGCTCAGGGGTTGCTAGCCAAGGGAAAGTTTAACCTTAGGCCCAGCCCAAGGATTAAGGAGCTCACGCTCCCGGATTGGCCGTCATGGGCCTTGGTAGGCATCGCCGTGTTGGCGTTGTTTGGCCCCGGAGAAGTTGGTTATCTAAGCCACAACATGTTTGTGGTCTTGGCAACACCATACTTCTTTCTTGGTCTTGCCGTGGTGCATGTGCTGGCTAGTGGTTTACGTTTTCCCGGTTTTTTACTGGGAGCGATTTACGCAATGACACTTGCTACCGGATGGTTTGCTTTGGTGGTTGGTGGAATTGGAATTTTGGAACAATGGGTCGGTCTTCGCCGGCGAATAGTTAAGCCGCAATAAGGCTAGGAGGAAGTAAAGATGGAAATAATTCTGCTCGAACGTGTTGAGAAATTGGGCCAGATGGGTGATGTGGTAAAGGTCAAAACTGGCTTTGCTCGCAATTTCCTGCTGCCACAAAACAAGGCACTGCGTGCGACAAACGCAAATAAAGAGATTTTTGAAACCCAGCGTGTTCAGTTGGAAGCCGAAAACCTTAAACAAAAAGACGAAGCAACCAAGGTTGCCGGCAAAATGGACGGGACAACAATCACCCTTATCCGTCAGGCTGGTGAGGCTGGACATCTTTATGGTTCGGTTAATTCACGCGATATAGCAACATCGCTTACCGATGCGGGCTTTACCATAGGACGCAACCAAATTGGTCTTGCTGATCCTATCAAGCAGCTTGGTTTTTATAGTGTTCGTTGCGACCTTCACCCGGAAGTTTCCGTACAGGTAAACGTTAACGTTGCCCGTTCTGAAGAAGAAGCATCCATTCAGGCCAAAACCGGCAAGGCCGTTGTTGGCGAAGAAGAGGTTGAAGAAAAAGCCCCTGAGCTTGAGGCCGTATTTGAAGAAGGCGCTCTTGAAGAAATTCAAGAAGAAATCGCCAGCGACGATGCAGCCGAAGCGGCCTCATCCGAAGAAGGTGCGGCTGAAGAAGGCGATGTGCCAGACGTGGCAGTTGAAGAAGGTGAAAAGGCTTAAATTAAGCCCTTTATCTATACTTTATCTGGCCCTTATCTGGCCAAGCGACCCATTTAACCGGCGTCTCCATTAACGGGGACGCCGGTTTTTTAATGCTTTAACCACTGTTTTCCCGAATCGTAGTAATATTTATTTTTCAACTAGCCCCGGCATTAAGGCTATTAGTCGCCTGTGGGTAACTTGTTTTGCCTTAAGGTAAGAATTATGAGTACAGACAACACAATTCGTCTTAACGATTTAGGGTTGGCCGACGCGGGAAACGACAACGCCAGCGACGATGCCCTTGGCATTCGTACCCTGCCCTATAACATTGAGGCAGAAAAAGCATTGCTGGGTGCAATCATAACCGACAATCGCGCCTTCGAGCGGGTTGCCGAATTTTTGCAGGCAGAGCATTTTGCCATCCCCGAACATGGCCGCATATTTGAAACCTGCCGCACCCTGATTGACCGTGGGCAAATGGCAAACAACGTGTCTTTGGCACCCATGTTTGAACAAGACGAAGCCCTGCTTTTGGTTGGTGGCACCGGGTATCTGGCCGAGCTTGCGGGCAGCGCCGTTACCATTATTAATTCCGGCGAATATGGGCAAATTATTTACGACCTCCATCTCAAGCGCGAGCTTATCCATCTGGGCGAAGACATCGTAAACAACGCTTTTGACCCCGCTGTTGATGTAACCGCCACAGAACAAATAGAGGGCGCCGAACAACACCTCT
>DAOWFB010000019.1 GCA_030638205.1 Thalassospiraceae bacterium | reverse complement strand
GGCCAAGCCCGGAAAGCCTGCCGCGAATAATGGATATTTGATCGGGTTTTTCAGTTTTAACTTCGAGCATTATGCCGCCAGTGAAATCAATGCCATAATTCAACCCCTTAACCGAAAACAGGGCAATGGATGAAATCGCAAGCACAGCTGAAAAAACAAAAAATATAATGCGTCTGCCAAGGAAATTAACGCTTGGGTTTTCGGAAATTATTTTAAAACGCGGCATATCAATCGACCTTTTATATTTCAAGCGTTTGTGGGCGGGTGCGTTTCAACCATGAAACAACAAGCAATCGGGTAAGCCAGATAGCGGTAAACATCGACGATGCAATACCAATGGCCAGCGTTACCGCAAACCCACGAACCGGGCCGGAGCCAAATTCATAAAGCAATATCGCGGCAATTAACGTGGTTACGTTTGCATCAATAATGGTGGTGATGGCGCGGGCATAACCTGCTTCAATAGCACTTATTACCGTGCGTCCGTTTTTGATTTCTTCGCGGATGCGCTCAAAAATAAGCACGTTGGCATCAACCGCCATGCCGATGGTAAGCACAATCCCGGCAATACCCGGAAGCGTAAGGGATGCCTGCAATGCCGAAAGCGCACCAACGATTAATACTATGTTCATGACAAGGGCGACATCGGCCATCAAACCAAAACGCCCGTAATATAGGGCCATAAAGACAACAACAAGCGCAAGCCCGATCATTGATGCCATCTTGCCCGAAGCAATTGAATCAGCACCAAGCCCGGGGCCGACGCTGCGCTCTTCGAGAATGGTTAGCGGGGCCGGCAATGCACCGGCACGCAGCAAAAGCGAAAGGTCTTTTGCTTCTTCGGTGGAAAAACTACCGCTAATCTGTCCGGAGCCGCCCAAAATTGGCTCACGAATAACCGGTGCGCTTATAACCTTTCCATCCAATACAATGGCGAACGGTTTTCCTACATTATCAACCGTAACCTTGCCGAACCGTTTTGCGCCCGCTGAATCAAAACGAAAATTTACCACCGGCTCATTGCTGCGCTGATCAAACCCCGGCGTTGCATCGATAAGGGTATCGCCCGAAACCATGACTCGTTTTTTTATTAAATATTTGTTTGGCTGGCCCGGCTCGTTGCTGGCACTTGGCAACAGCCTTGTTCCCGGCGGAACCCGCCCCGATAGGGCTGTGCTCATAGATGATTTTTGATCAACCAAATGGAATGTAAGTTTAGCAGTTTTACCCAACAGGCGTTTTATCCGCTCAGGGTCATCAACACCGGGCAATTGCACAAGTATGCGGTCTTCGCCTTGGCGAACAATTGTCGGTTCACGAACGCCCGTTTCATCTATTCGGCGACGAACAATTTCTATGGATTGTTCAACCGCTGAAATACGCCTTTGCGATACGGCTTGGTCGGTCATGGTAACGGTTATCAATCCACCATCAGAGGTAGAGGTTGTAAACCCGTTATCGATGGGATTGATGAGCGAATATGCTTTTTCCATATCTGCTTCATTTTTTATTGTAACGCGGGCAACATGACCATCTGAGCCAAGGCCGGTATAACGTATGCTTGATTTTCTTAATTCCGTTCTTATTGAATCGACCAATGCCTCAAGCCGTTCAGCAATAACAACCGATACCTTAACCTCAAGCAAAAGATGTGATCCACCGCGCAAATCCAAACCAAGACTTATTTGCTTGCTTGGCAACCAATCGGGAAGGCCATCAGCGGTTTTGCGATCCAATGCATTTGGCACGGCAAATAACAAGCCGAGCAGACACACGGACAGGATAGAAATTATTTTCCACTTAGCTATACGAATCATAGGAAATTATTTCTTACCAGAAAGAAGGTTCTTAAGGCTGCCTTTTGATTTGCTATCATCACCTTTGGCATCATCGTTATCGCCCTTGGTATCATTCTTTGATGCCTTGTCCGCAGGTTCGGTTTTGGCAACAATTCCAGAAACCATATTGCGATCAACCTTGACCTTTACGCCTTCGGCAATTTCAACTTCAAGAATGCCTTCGTCTTCTTTGACGCGAACAACCGAGCCAAATATACCGCCACTGGTAATTATTTTATCACCACGACGAATGGAAGATTGCATGGATTTGTGATCTTTGGCCTTTTTTTGCTGTGGACGTATCAGCAGAAAATAGAAAACCACAAAAATCAACATGAACGGGATAAGAGATTCGAATAAACTAGGGGCCGCGGCAACACCGGCGGCCTGAGCGAAAGCAGGCGAAACAAACATTAAAAAAAACTCCTCAAAAACTGGGCCTTTGTAGCCGAGCGGACTATACCCCCGTAGTGGGTTGTTGCAAAGCCTTGTCGTACCCCAAAAACAGCTGATTTCATTGATTTTTATTTATGCAGAATATAGTGTCCAAATTATGGACAATATTGACCCAGAAGCACTGCCGCAAAGCCTGCTGGTGCGTATAGCAAGCGCCCTTGAGCGCATATCGCCGACACCCGCCGGCACCCCCAATCTTTCGGGTGCGGACGCCTTTGTCTGGCAGCCCGTTCAGGGGAATCTGGCCCCGGTAAAAAACGTCAACCGGGTCGATATAGACCTGCTCAGGGGGATCGAGGCCCAGTGTGAAACCTTGATAGCCAATACGGTTCAGTTCGCAAAAGGTTTCGGTGCCAATAACGCGCTTTTGTGGGGCGCGCGCGGTACCGGCAAAAGCTCGTTGGTAAAGGCGGTTCACGGCAAGATAAATTCCGATAACGACGGCACGTTGGTGCTGGTTGAAATCCACCGCGAAGACATAACAACCCTTCCTGCCCTGCTGGATATTCTGCGCGGCACCCCCCGACGGGTAATACTTTTTTGCGACGACTTGTCATTTGACGAAGACGACGCATCATATAAATCCCTAAAAGCGGTTTTAGAGGGCGGCATCGAAGGACGCCCAGAAAACGTAATTTTTTATGCAACCTCAAACCGTCGTCATTTGATGCCCCGCGACATGATTGAAAATGAGCGTTCCAGTGCCATCAACCCAGCCGAGGCCATTGAAGAAAAAGTATCTCTAAGCGATCGCTTTGGGTTGTGGTTGGGTTTTCATAATTTAGACCAAGATACCTATTTCGAAATCATCGAAAGCTACGCAAAGCATTTCGACCTTGATGCAGACAAGAAACAGCTACGCGCTAGAGCACTGGAATGGTCAATGGGCCGGGGTGCCCGTTCAGGCCGTGTTGCCTGGCAGTTTATTCAAGACATGGCCGGACGTCAGGGAAAGAAGCTGGATTAATCAGGTTTTTTCTTTACGGTTTTCTTTACGGTTTTTTTGGCAGCTTTCTTAATGGTTTTTTGGGCGGCTTTCTTTTTAACGGTTTTTACTTTTGCCACAGGTGCTGCTTTTGCCGCAGGCTCTGCTTTTGCCGCAGGCTCTGTTTTTGCTGTGCCAGCCGCTTGGGCCGCACGACCACTGGCCGATGGACGTTCCGGCCCCTGACCCCAATCGCTTACCGGGAACGGCATGTGGTTGGAATTATATGTAAGGTACGCCGTTACTTCGGAAATATATTCACCAACGGAGCCGCCCATTTCTGCCAAGCGGTCATTGCGCCGACCTGTAAACAGCACGGTAAAAAATTGAACAACGGTAATGGCTGCAATAATAAATTCGGCCACGTTAAAGGCTATGGCGAACAGTATAATATAAATTATACGGCTCCATGTTTTTATATCGCCTATGTGTTTTTTTGTATTGTCATCCATTGTTTTATCCTGCTCCATTAGCCCTTCAAATACGGCTTGGGGTCAACTGCACGGCGACCTTTGCGTAATTCAAAATGCAATTGTGGGGTGCTTACGTTTCCGGTTGAGCCAATCTTGGCTATATTTTGCCCCTTTAATATTTTATCACCTCTTTTGACCAACAGCGAATCATTGTGTGCGTAAGCTGTTATCCATCCATTTGAATGCTTGACCAATAACAGGTTGCCAAACCCGCGCAGTTCGTTCCCGGCATAGGCCACAACCCCGTTTTGGGCGGCCCTGACCGGAGTTCCGCGCGGCGCGGCTATGTTTAGGCCATCGTTTTGCAGACCCTTTGCCTTGGGGCCAAAGCCGGAAAGAAGCTTGCCTTTGACCGGCCACAAAAACCCGTTCCCAGCCATTGCCGGGGGCGGTGAAACCGGTTTGGTGGTGGGTGCTTTGGTCTTGGTGGTGGCAGATATTTTTGTTTTGCCGCCTACCTTGCTGACTGGTGCGCTGGCGATTAGGGGTGCGTTACCATCGCGGGGGATGCGTATTTTTTGCCCGGGATAAATTGTATATGGCTTGGCCACGCCGTTTATACGGGCAATGGAAAAAGCATTGGAATTATAGTTTTTTGCAATAAGGGAAAGGTATTCACCTTTTTTAACCACATGAATTCGCCCACCCGGAAGCTTGAGCCGCTGGCCCACATTTAATGCATAAGGCGGTCTTAGATTATTTACGTCTATTATTTCGCGCGGGCTTACCCGGTGGCGTCTGGCAATGGCATAGACCGTATCGCCACGACCAACGGTTACCGCAGTGGCATTAATGAAAGCATCATTACCGGGGCCATAGGCAAGGCCCGGGCCCTCACCCGGTGGTGGCCATTCGGCCCAGCCGCAGGCGGTCACGGCCAGCAACGCGCCAAATGCCGCCAGCAGTCTTATTGGTCTTGGTCGGGTATATTTTACGCTCATGGCTTGATTATTGCCCTGCCTACACCAGTATATCAAGTATGGTCGTTTATTCAGGAACTTCGCCCTCAACAAATGGCACAAACCTGACCCAGCCCAATTCGGTGGTTTCAAACCCGGTTTCGGTTTT
>DAOWFB010000132.1 GCA_030638205.1 Thalassospiraceae bacterium | reverse complement strand
GACCGCCGAAAGTCCGAGGACTATCTAGTGACCCTGGAGCACACCACCCATGAGATGGGAATGCTGAACGGTCAGCACTATCACGGCGAACGCTACATCGCGACGTTGCCGTTGCGGGTATTCCCGTCGCGACTTGATTGGGAAAGCCGCAGTGTCAGCTTTTTGGTTCTGGCGGGCGTTATAATCGTCGCCGGCGGCGCTATCGCAATTAGAAGAAAACGCAGGAGACTCAAGGCATGAAGGTCTATCGGTTAAGGATGGCGGTACAATTCGTCTCTTTTATTATTTTAGTTTATGGGGGGCTATTCGCCGTTGATCTCGGCAATCGTATGCCGACGTTTTCATGTGCCTACATGGATGACCGGGGTGGCGGCTGCTTCCTGATCGGGTTCCAACATATGTTAAGTCGCCCTTTCGATGAATTTCTTGGTGATGCTGGCATACGGCTGGCTAAAGCCCTGGGGATTGTCGCGCTATGGGCTATCGTCTTGAATAAGGCATGGTGTGGTTGGATATGCCCTTTTGGGTTCCTGCAGGATTTGATGAGCAAACTGCGCAGCTTCTTTTCCATCGATCTTTCCCGCTTCACTTGGGTGAACCGCAAACGCAACAGGTCGATCAAGTACATTATTCTGGTATTGCTGATCCTTATTCCACTAGGTATCGCCAACTCGATTTTCGGTATGGACACTCTATCTCGCGATTGGTCCGTATCTTTCTGTCAAATTTGTCCTGCACGTTTAATTTTGCCGGTTTTCAATGGTGATTTCAGCCAGTTCTATGTCGATTTTTCCAGCAATGTTAAAATTGGACTGACCTCTCTCGGGGTTGTTACGACAGGTTTGTTTTTCACCACGTCTTTCGTCAAGCGAAGATTCCTTTGTTCTTATTGTCCGATGCTGGCGGTGTTGTCGTTGTTCGACAAGATCGGGCTACTTAGCTTGAAGAAAGACCCCCAAAGTTGCACTCGTTGCGGCAACTGTTCACGCGCTTGCCCAATGGAAATTCGAGAGATCGAGGAAGAAAAGGTTCTAACTAATTTAGTAACTCAGGACTGCACCCTGTGTCTCCGTTGTGTGGAGGTTTGTCCCGAAGACAATGCCCTGCAAGCTCGCTTTTGCGGCATACCCATCTTTTCTGCAACGAAAAGCGGGTTTCTGAAAAGACAGGAACTGGGCGATGGCAACAACAGCAATAATAATAAGTTCGGAGCATAACGGATATGGATAAGGAAGAAAGAAAGCGGCGGCTGACCAAGAAGCTCCAGGTCAACCTAGCGATGACGGTGCGTGAAATATTCGACGGGATGGAGGATGAAAACACCCGGCCACAAAATATGGCTTACTTCGACCGCATATTCGAAGCTTTTACCAAAGGTGGAGAAGGGGTTGTTCCACGGGAGAAGGGGCGCAAGACCATAGGCACCTATTGCCTGTTCGTGCCTGAGGAAATCATCTATGCCGCCGGGGGGCAACCCGTGCGGCTATGTTCGGGAACCTACGATTCCGTAGAGATCGGAGAGGATTATCTGCCCGATAGTGCCTGCCCCATGATCAAGTCCGAGGTCGGGTTAACGACATTGCCTATTTTGTCTTTTTATCAGGACTGCGACTTGGTGGTAGTCCCCGCCAGTTGTGATTGGAAAACGAAAATGGCGGCCATTATCGAGGAGCACACCCCCGTTATGATGATGGACATGTCCCGGGTAAAGGAGGCGGAAGCGTCTCGGGCATTGTGGCTAAATCAAGTCGTGGAGTTCAAGAGCAGGGTCGAAAAGGTAACAGGAACCAAGGTTACCCGTCGTCGCTTGCGCGGTGCTATCAACTTAATCCAAAAGGCCCAAGTTCAGTTCGACCGCTTCCACGAAATTCGCAAGTCGAAACATCCAGTGATTCACGGGCGCGACGCACTGGAAGCTTTGAACGCCTATTTTTATGATCATGTGGAAAGCTGGACGGCGGCTATGTCTCTCCTGAACGATGAACTTGAAAAGCGAGTTCAAAATCAGGAAAGCGTCGCCAAGCCGGCGGCACCTCGTATTATGATAACAGGCTCTCCCATGGTTTTCCCAAACTGGAAAATTCCCACGATCATCGAAGAAATGGGCGGGGTTATGGTTGCCGACGAGTTCTGCACCTCGAACCGCTATCTACACGACAAAGTGGCGGTAGACGAAGGCATGATGTCGGACATGGTCCACGCCATTGCCGATCGTTATATGTTGCCGTCTTCCTGTCCAATTTTTTCCACTTCCATCGATCGAAAGGATCGCCTCCTACAACTGATCGATGACTATCAAGTGGAGGGTGTCATCTATCACATCTTGAAAGGTTGTCATCCTTATGATGTTGAAACCAACATCACCGAGAAGATCATGAAGGAAAAAGGGGTTCCCATGTTGAAGATAGAAACTGACTACAGCCCTCAGGATGTGGAGCAACTTAGAACCCGCATTGAGGCATTTATGGAAACGCTGAAGGGCCGTCGGCGCGCTTAATGTTCGCGGTCTTAGTAAACAAGGAATAGTAATGAGTTATTACGTAGGTATTGACATCGGATCGTCTACTACCAAAGTGGCCGTGATCAATGACGAAAATATTATGGGTCACAAGGTGGCACCAACCGGTGTGCATTGTGAAGAAACCGCTCAGCAGATACTGGATAATCTGCTGCAAGATCTCGGCTTGCAACAAGATGATATTCAGGGCGTAACCTCTACCGGATACGGTCGCCGCCTTGTGAAGTTTGCAAGTTCCACCATCAGTGAAATCACCGCCAACGTCAAAGGGGCCACCTGGTACGGTACGCAGGCCGGGCTTACCGTGCGTACCGTCATTAACATTGGCGGTCAGGACAGCAAGGTGATCGGTCTGGACGATGATGGTGTTACCAAGAACTTCTCAATGAACGACAAATGTGCCGCCGGCACTGGTCGTTTTTTGGAAACCCTGTGCCGAATTTTGGAAATTAATGTGACTGAGTTGGGGGAAACTTCGCTTCAGTCAAAGGTTCCCATACGTATCAATTCCACCTGTGCCGTTTTTGCTGAATCCGAGGTCATTTCACTGCTGGCGCGGCGCAAAACAAAAGCCGACATCGCCGCCGGGGCCCACTACGCCATCGCCAAACGAATTGGTCGCATGATCAAGCGGGTGGGCGTTAATGACACTGTCTTCTTTGATGGCGGTCCCGCCCTCAATGGTGGACTGAAAAAGGCCCTGGAAGATGAGCTGGTCACCGATCTCTATGTTCCACCGAGTGTGCCACAGGTTACCACCGCAGTAGGCGCGGCCCTGATTGCACGAGAGGAAAAATTATATGGCCATACACTGGAGGCCGAAACATCATGAACGAAGCAGGCAGCTATGAATTTCTAACTCACCTCTCTTTGTTGAAGAATTTTGAGAGCATTTATGGCGGCGTGCTGGTGATGGGATTTTTCTACGGTTTGACTTTGTGTAGCTTTTCTTGTTTGCCCCTGATCGGATCCTACGTTTTCGGGACACAGGATAAATTTGAAGGCGGTTTCTTTGCAACGGTTGTATTCATAATATTCAAGGTGTCGACTTATGGCGTGATCGGGGCCTTGTCCGGTCTGGCCGGCTCGGTTGTGCTTGAAACGGTTAAACCCGGCTGGTTTTTATGCATTGGCGGTCTGCTAATTATGCTGGTAGGCATTGCGGTTTGGCGTCGTCGGGGTTCATGTCGACCGCACGGAAATCTACAGGATAAGACAAAATCTAAGTGGCAGACATATCGGCACATGGCGACCATGGGGGTGGTCACCAGCCTGATGCCATGTTTGCCCTTATCCGCCGTATTGCTGTATGCCGCCTCGACCAAGTCGATGGTGACGGGTGGCGTCCTTGCGCTTTTGTTCGGCCTCGGCACCTCGGCTTCTCCAATTTATTACATCGGGGGTGCGGCGGGCTGGTTCTCTGGAAAAATACGCAAGGCGATTCCACAACATCAATCTCTACTACAGAGGCTAAGCAGCGTGATTGTGATCTTGATGGGGGTAAAGCTATTTTTATTGGGATCGACCAGCCTGACGGGGGCCCCGAGCGAGGCTTCCGTTCCCAATTCCTCTTCGCCCCAGGTTGAAACAACGGTTACGGATTCCCTATTATGATAAGTAATGAAGAGACAAGAAACCCGGATGAAGCAATAACCCGCGCCCTGAGCCTAGATGAAGAACCGGGCTGGCGCAGCAGGAAATGGAAGTTTTTGCTGATTGCTGTTTTGCTGGTAGTGGTAGGCGGCGGGGGCATGGCTGTCTATGGCCAAAATGGTGCCAGCGTCTTTCAATACAAGACCAGCGAGGCAAAACAGGGGAGCCTTGCCGTCAAGGTGACGGCTACCGGCACGTTACAACCCATCAATCAAGTTGTCGTCGGCAGTGAATTATCGGGAACCATAGCCCAGGTAAATGTCGATTTTAATGACCCGGTGCGTCAGGGCCAAATTCTGGCACAGTTGAATGTGGATCAAGTCAAGACCCGTGTCGCACAGGCACGAGCCACACTTGCGGGGGCTGAGGCAAAACTACAAGAGGAAGAGGAAGCGAATTTTCCGGAAGTTCGTCACAGCTTCGAGAGATGCAAGAAACTAGTTGCGCAGGGGCTTTGTCCCCCGCAGAAGTTTGAAGTCGAGCGGGCAGCTTTTTTTCGCTCCAAGGCCAAATTCGCCGGTGCCAAGGCACAGGTTGATCACGCCAAGGCCACTCTTGAGGCCGTTGAAATGGACACAAAGAAGACGGTTATTCGCTCGCCCATCGACGGCATTATCCTCAAACGGAATATCGAACCGGGGCAAACGGTAGCGGCCTCATTTCAAACCCCAGACTTGTTTACAATTGCCGATGATCTTCACCGCATGGAACTTCATGTGGATGTGGATGAGGCCGACGTGGGCAGGGTGCGGGAGGGGCAGCATGCCACATTCACGGTTGATGCTCATCCGAAGCTACGTTTTCCCGCGCAAATCAAACAATTGCGTTACGCGCCTCAACGCGTTGATGGTGTGGTCAGCTATATGGCGTTGTTGAGTGTGGAAAACCCAGACCTTCTGCTGCGCCCCGGCATGACCGCCACAGCGGACATCGTGATTGAACGGGTGGAAGACGCTGTGCTGGTTCCCAATGGGGCTTTGCGTTTCACGCCCCCTGATCCTAATAAAAAAACCAGCGCCAAGTCCGGCGGCAGTGTTTTAGCCGCAAGCATGCCATGGCATTCCCGCCGCAAGCCCACTAAAAAACCTACCCGTCCCAAGGCGGGCGCTGACGGAAATAACAGGGTCTGGTTTTTAAACGACGGCAAGCCCACCGCTATCCCCATCGTTATCGGGGTTACGGACGGGCGCATGACAGCGGTAGTTAAGGGCGATATCAGACCTGGAACTGAATTGCTGATTGATGTTTTGGAGAAGCCAAAATGAATACTGCGCCCTCATCACATAGCGGTAACGATCTTCCTCCCGCTTTAATCGAACTGAATAGCGTGAACAAGGTTTACGGTCGGGACAAAACGATGGTGCGGGCGCTCAACAACGTGGATATGTGTATCCACGAGGGTGAGTTTGTGGCTGTGATGGGGGCCAGCGGATCAGGCAAGTCGACCTGCATGAATCTCGTTGGCTGCTTGGATAGTCCTACTAGCGGCTCTTATTACTTCAGTGGTGTTGATGTGAGAAGGTTATCACGGGATCAGCGGGCATTGTTGCGGCGTAATTTTATAGGTTTTGTATTTCAGGGGTTCAACTTGCTGGACCGGACTTCGGCGCAGGAAAATGTCGAATTGCCACTTATTTATCGGGGGTTGGCGGCGGATGAGCGTAGCATGCTTGCCCGCAAGGCGCTGGAGACAGTCGGTCTCGACGGTCGAGAAAATCATACGCCGGCGGAACTGTCCGGGGGTCAGCAACAGCGCGTTGCCATTGCCCGCGCCATCGTTACCGAACCGTCGGTGCTGCTGGCTGATGAGCCAACCGGTAATCTCGACACAAAACGTAGCCACGAATTTATGCAGCTTCTGTCCAGACTCAATCGGGATAGGGGGCTAACCGTGATCATCGTCACCCATGAAGATAATATGGCGGCCTATGCCCGGCGGGTCATTAGCTTTGTCGATGGCGATATCGAGTCCGACAAAAAACAGGCAGGAAGCATCTGATGTTTTGGAATGCCCTATTATTGGCTTTAAGAGAGGTTGGGCGCAATAAGATGCGCTCAGCCCTTACCATGATGGGTATCATCATCGGAGTTGGCGCGGTAATTACCATGGTAACTCTTGGGCGCGGCGCGACAGCTCAAGTGTCCTCTGAAATTGCCAGTCTTGGCAGCAATCTTCTTCAGGTTCGCTCGGGATCGCGTTTTCGGGGGCCGGGTGGGGTTCGCATGAAATCACGACCATTGTTCATGAAAGATGTCACGGCGATAGGCGATGAAATCAATGGCATCGCAGCGGTGGCACCGTCATCCACCAAGACCTTGGCGGTGGTGTCCGGCAATGCCAACTGGACCACCACGGTGAGAGGGACTAATAATGACTATTTCCACACTCGCAACTGGAGCCTCTCTAGTGGGCGGTCTTTTAGTGTTGATGAACTGCAAGGTGGACGGCCTACGTGCATTATTGGCGAGACGGTACGTAAAGAGTTGTTTGAAGGCCTGAATCCTTTGGGGGCTACTGTTCGGATTGGCAAGGTCTCTTGTCAGGTGATAGGCGTTTTGGCGGCCAAGGGGGCATCTCCCTTCGGCAGAGACCAAGATGATCAGGTATTGATGCCGCTTAAGACCTTCCAACGGCGGATTGCGGGCAATAGGGAGATCGGTATGATCTTTGTTTCTGCT
Source organism: Thalassospiraceae bacterium (assembly GCA_030638205.1). GTDB lineage: Bacteria > Pseudomonadota > Alphaproteobacteria > Rhodospirillales > Magnetovibrionaceae > DAOVVL01. The sequence goes on along the minus strand of DAOWFB010000132.1, from coordinate 22,352 downwards.
GAGAGTGGAAACATCGCATCTAGAGTGAAGCGTGATATTGAATCCTTGCTACGCCAGCGGCGACAGATATCCCCTCCCAAAAGCGACGATTTCTTTGTGCGCGATATGAAAGAGGTGGCGGCCCGTGTGACCGGAACCACCCGCACACTTACCGCACTGCTGGGAACGGTGGCTGCCGTTAGTTTGCTGGTTGGCGGAATCGGCATCATGAATATCATGCTGGTTTCTGTAATTGAGCGAACCCGCGAGATTGGAATCCGGCTAGCAATCGGAGCGCGTGAACGAGATATCCTTCTTCAGTTCTTGGTGGAAGCCGTAGTTTTGTCTTCGGTCGGCGGAATAGTCGGTATTGCGTTGGGATTGCTCGCCGCGTTCATCGGCTCGAGCATACTTGCCGTGCCTTTGGAATTGGGGTCAGACATCGTGGTCATTGCGTTCACTTTTTCCGCCGCAGTCGGAATTGTCTTTGGCTATTTTCCTGCCCGCCAGGCAGCCCGGCTCGATCCTATTGAGGCCCTTCGCCATGAGTAATTTTGAGGAGCTTATGACGTTATGACCGTAGCAACCGTCGCTGACATTCGGGTCGATATCTCATGGAAGACGGGGACCTTGTTCGCTGCCCTTTTGTTGCATGGGGCATTGGTTGTGGCTCTTGCTTCGAGCAATGTGCCGCCGCACCCTATGGACGTGGGGTTGATCAATTTTGAGGTGGTGGATATTCCCAACGATATTGAGCAGACCGAATTTTCGTCAGCAGAGGCAGAGCCGTCACCCGTCGAGGAAACCGTGCCCGAACCCGAACCCATACCTGAACCCATACCGGAACCCGAACCCATACCGGAACCCATACCCGAACCGGTTGTGGAACCCATACCCGAACCCGAGCCGGTCGTGGACGCTTTGCCTGACCCGCCGCTACGCAAACCGGTTCCGCCCCAACCTGAAATTGTTAAACCCGTGTCGACACCGCCGCCGGTAGTCAAGACCACGCGCTCTGCCCCAAAACCTTCGCAATCGGTAGCCTCGACCGCGGCGGCTTTCGTACCGCCCAGTGCCGGGACTGCTTATTTTTCCAACCCCAAGCCGACTTACCCTGCCGTGGCCTTGCGCCGTGGCATGGAAGGGCGGGTCATGCTTATGGTCAAAGTTGGTGCGAACGGACGCGTGCTCAAGGTTATGGTTAAGAAAAGTTCAGGGTACAAGATACTCGACAAGGCGGCGTACCGTGCCGTGAAAAAATGGCGTTTTTCGCCAGCAACCCGTGGTGGACGGGCCGTGACTGCACGGCTGGAGGTCCCAATTAAATTTAGTTTAAAAGATGTTTAGGGGGAAGAAATGAACGAAAGTCTTACTTGGTTCACATGGTGGCACGATGCCGACTTGGTTGTGCGTGGTGTATTCGTCCTGCTTATATTTTTCTCGGTTGTTACTTGGTGGCTGATTTTCTACAAGCTTATCCAACTGATCCGTGCCGAGCGGGCCGGGCAGGCGGCGTTGCGAACGCTCGCGAACGGCAAGAAGCTGTCTGATTTGGCAAAATCTCTGACTTCTGGGACACCTACTTATTTCTTAGCCTTGGAGGCTTCGTCCCAGGATAAGGGTGGTACCTTGGACAGTCGCATGAATCAGGTATTGCGTGAGCAACGCATAAACTTGGAAAGCGGACTGACGTTGCTTGCCACCATCGGCAACGCATCGCCCTTCATCGGTCTGCTGGGAACCGTGTGGGGGATCATGCATGCGCTTCAGTCACTGGATTCGAATTCTGCAGTATCTTTGGATGTGGTTGCTGGCCCTGTGGCCGAAGCTTTGGTGGCAACGGCGGCAGGCTTGTTCGCCGCGATCCCGGCCGTGGTCGGATACAACTTGCTTCTTCGGTTTTTGCGTCGGGTGACCTGCACGATCGAGGGTAATGCCGTGCGTATTCTTGCACTGACAAAGGAGATTTGAGATGGCGATGGGAATTCAGGGTGGCGATCCCGATCAACCGCTTTCAGATATTAATGTGACGCCGCTGGTCGATGTTATGCTGGTGCTGTTGGTGATATTTATTATTGCGGCACCCCTGATGGCCCAGACGTTGAGCGTGGATTTACCCAAGGTTCAGGCACCTTCGGCAGAGGAACTTGATACCGTGACCTTGGTAGTACATTTGGACGGAACGGTGGAGCTCGAGGGCCACACAGTATCGGAGTCAGACCTGCCAACGTTGCTCAAAATGCGGGCCAAGGAAAACCCAGAGATGGTTTTACACCTAGGCGCAGATGCGGCCGTTTCCTATCAGAGGATTGCCGAAATGCTATCTCTGGGGCGCTCGGCAGGCATCCGCCGCATAGCATTTGCTACTAGCACACCTTAAAGTCAGACTTGCATACAAGGTAAGTCGCATCATGCAACGCGCCTGGCGGTTGCCTTTGACTTAAACGGCCAAATACTCCTGGCGGATGTCGGCGTTGTCGAGAACTTCTTGTGCGGTGCCGTCGAACACGACCTCGCCCATGTCCAAGATGATGGCGCGATCGGCCAAGTGTAGCGCGGCAATGGCGTTTTGTTCCACGATAATGGTGGTAATGCCAAGCTTTTTCACCCCTTCGAGAATGCGTTCGATTTCCTGCACAATAACCGGGGCCAAACCTTCATAGGGCTCGTCGAGCAACAATAATTTGACGTCGCGGGCGAGAATACGTGCCAAGGCCAGCATTTGTTGCTCGCCGCCGGAAAGCGTAATCCCTTCTTGCTTGCGCCGTTCCGCCAGACGGGGAAAGTGCTCGTAGATGCGTTCGATCGACCAGCCTTTAGGTGGTGCAATCTGCGACAAGGTTAAATTTTCCTCGACCGTCAACCCCGCAATGATTGCGCGGTCTTCGGTCACCAGGCCCACGCCATTGCGCGCCGCCTGCCACGATTCCATCTCATGTAGCGGTTGGTGATCGAGCCATATTTCGCCATGCTTGAGTTGCGGATCGTCCATCCGTGCGATGGAGCGCAAGGTGGATGTCTTGCCCGCACCATTGCGGCCCAATAGGGCTACTATTTCGCCTTCGTGAATGTCCAAACTGACACCCTGAACGATATAGCTCTCACCATAATAAGAGTGCATATCCCAGCACGATAGAAATGCGGGAGCGGCCCCCTGATTAACAGGTTTGGGCGCGTTAGGCGCCTTAGGGTGTTCACCAACATTTACGCCAAGTAAATCGCTCATAGATGTGCTCCGCCCAGATATGCTTCTTGAACCTTGGGATTGCCGCGAATTTCTTCGGGTGTTCCTTCGGCGATGATAGCCCCTTGGGCCAAAACACTGACGTGGTCGGCCAGGCTGAACACGACATGCATATCGTGTTCAATAATGACCTTAGTCATCCCGCGCTTCTTGATCTGCTGAAGGATTTCGATGGTCTGGTTGGTATCGTGGCGCGACATGCCGGCGGTCGGTTCGTCCAACAACAACAGCTTGGGACTTTGCACCAAGCACATGGCCAATTCCACGCGCCGTTTGTCACCGCGTGACATGCTGGCCGCGTTGCGCTGCGCCTGGTCTTGAAGCCCCAAATCTTCGAGGACGCTCATAGCTTCATCATGGATTTTTTTATCACCCAGCAAAGACTTAAACGGGTTGAATTTGAACTGGCCGTCGCGTTTGGCCAGCGCTGGAATCAAAACATTCTCCATCAACGTCAATTCTGGGAAAATTTCCGGCGTCTGAAAGACCCGTGCCACGCCAAGTTGATTGATCTCGTACGGCATCTTGCCGGTAAGGGTTTCATCGCCAAGCATGACCGTGCCGCTGTCTGGTGCCAGACGGCCCACGCACACGTTCAACAGCGTCGATTTGCCAGCGCCATTGGGGCCGATGATGGCATGGGTTTTACCTTCTTCAATTTGCAGGTTGATGTTGCTAAGCGCCTGAAGACCACCGAAAGTCTTTTCGACGCCTGTCACGTTCAGAACGATATTTGAAACGTTTTCCATGACGTTATCCCTCACCTGGTGATGGTTTAGACTTAGCCGTTCCCATGTCATCGCCGGTGGGTTTTGAACGGTCTTTCCTAACCCATTTCGCGATGCGGCTCAGGCCTTCCATGATACCACCGGGCAGGAAAATCACGATCACCATGAACAGTGCGCCCAGCGTAAGATGCCAACCTTTACCGACGAAGGGGTTAATTATAAACACCATTAGGTTTTCAAGAATTTCCGGCAAGAATGAAAAGATTTCGTGCAAAACATTTTCATTAAAGGCCGAAAATATGTTTTCGAAATATTTGATCAAGCCGGCACCAATCATTGGGCCAATTAAAGTTCCAAGGCCGCCCAGGATGGTCATCAAAACTACCTCGCCGGATGCCGTCCATTGCATGCGCTCTGCACCCGCAAGCGGATCCGTGACAGCCATCAACGTGCCCGCCAGGCCAGCATACATGCCAGAAATTACAAACGCCGCCAACAGATACGGTCGCGTATTGAAGCCAGTGTAGCCCATGCGGTTTTGATTGGATTTGATCGCAGCGAGTTTGAGGCCAAACGGCGAACGGAAGATTTTGAGCGAAACATAGAACGCGATAATCAGAACCACGGCACAGAAGTAAAAGCCGGGAAGGCCGCTCATGCTAACGCCAAACAGTTCCGTTGAGGGCAGGCCTGCACCCGACAGGGGGGCATCATCAAGAATTCTTGGATCTTGCAAGGTCAACTGAAGGGCCGTTTCACCATTTGTGATCGGCGTCAGAACGGAGTAAGCCAAGTTGTAACTCATCTGAGCGAACGCCAACGTCAGAATAGAGAAATAAATGCCTGAGCGACGCAAACAAATAAAGCCAATAGCAAGGGCAAAAACACCCGCCAGAAGGGTGCCAAAAATGAGGCCCGGTATAACGTTCATGGTGAGCAGTTTAAACGACCATACAGCTGTGTAAGAGCCAATACCCAAGAACGCAGCATGACCGAACGATAGATAACCGGTCAGGCCGAACAGAATATTAAAGCCTATGGCAAAAATGCCGAAGATAGCGAACTTTTGCATCAGGTCGGGATACGAAGCCCCGATGGGTTCCAGCCAAATGGGCATGGCAAAGATAACCGCTGCAAAGGCAAGCATCAGGAACAGATCTTTTTGGGTGGTTTTGTTATTCATGATTTAGTCCTCCATCACACCTTTGCGGCCCATCAGGCCACGCGGACGGACCAACAAAATCACCACCGCCACCAAATATATAATGATTTGGTCAATGCCAGGAATGATTTGTTTCACTTCGTTCATAGATGCAAAAGATTCCAAAATACCCAACAAGAAGCCAGCCGCCACTGCACCAGGCAGCGAACCCATGCCGCCAACCACGACAACCACAAACGACAGCACAAGCAGCTCCATCCCCATGTGATAGTCCGGGCCGACAATCGGTGTGTACATGGCACCTGCAAGCCCCGCGACCACGGCGGCCAAAGCAAACACAATTGTGAAACGGCGTTGAATATTTATGCCCAACAAGCCAACCGTGTCACGGTCCGCCATGCCTGCACGAACCACCATGCCGTAAGTGGTATATTGCAAAAAGGCAAACACGCCACCGATCACGATCACGGAAAAGAGGGAATAGATCAAGCGCCACCACGGGTACACCATGCTATCGCTCAGGCCAAATAAGGCGCCCACGGGGGCGCTGCCGGAAACAATTTCAGGGGCAGACATGGGGATGGGGTTTGCGCCAAAAAAGTGCTTGATTACTTCCTGAACCACAATGGCCAGACCGAACGTCACCAAAATTTGTTCGGCGTGGGTGCGTTTATAAAAGAAACGAATAAGACCACGTTCCATGGCAATGCCGATGAGAATCATGGTGGGAATTGTAAAGATAATTGATATGGGTACTGAATAATCGATGATCATTGTCCCCGTATCGCCCCACCAGATTTCCAGGTATGGAATCTCCTTATAAGCATCAAAAAGAGTGACGCTTTCATCCTTAATCTTGTGGGAAATGGTGAGAATTTTGTTCACCGAGACGGCGCAAAACGCTCCCAACATAAACAAGACGCCGTGAGCGAAGTTCACAATGCCAAGCGTGCCGAAGGCTAGCGTCAGGCCCAATGCAATCAGGGCATAAGCCGCCCCTTTGTCTAGACCGTTCAAAATTTGGATTAAAATAGCTTCCATAGTTACCGATCGTTTTTATCTACATGGATCGGCCATGAATATGGTCCCGAGCGCATGCTGTCACAATGTGTTTCATTAAATTTGCTTAAATCGGGATGTGGCACCGATCATAAAAATGATCGATGCCACACATACCCAAGTGTCGGTGACTTCTTAGATTGGTCCCAATTCACCACCAAACATGGAGGCTTCATACTCGACTTGCGAGCGAGGCACAACCTGCTCAACCTTCAGCAGGTCAAACTGGGTAGACGGATTCGGGTTACCACGAACAACCAATACATCTTTGAAGCACTGGTGATCTTCGGCACGGTATTCAGTCGGGCCGTTACCCATGTTGTCAAACTTATGACCTTCAAGAGCTGGAATAACACCGGCCGGGTTGAAGGTGCCAGCGCGTTCGCACGCGTCAGCATAAAGCAACGTTTGAACATAGCAGGTGTGAGCAGCCATGGACGGCGGGAAGCCGTATTTGTCAGCGAACGATTTCACAAATGCTTTAGTTGCTGCATCGGGCAATGACCAGTTCCAGTTAGTGGAACCCAAGATGCCTTTGATATCATCGCCAGAACCTTGTGCCATTTTACGAGAGAATAACGGCACAACCACTTCCCATTGCTTGCCAGTCTTGGCAATTTTGTTGCGCAAATCAAAAGAAACAGCGGCCTTCAAAGAATCGTTCATGTTTTTGCCATAGTGGTTCAGAACAAGAACGTCAGCATCGGAGTTAATCGCCTGCGTGATGTAGGACGAGAAATCCGTTTGCGTCAAAGGTGTACGCACAGGCGCAACCGTAGACCAACCCAATTTTTCAGTTGCATTTTTAATCGATTCTTCTTGGGTCCAGCCCCAAGAGTAATCAGCTGTCAGATGATAGGCGCGACGGCTATTGCCGAACTCTTTTTCCAAAATTGGAGCAAGTGCCTGACCAGACATATAAGCGTTAAAGAAATGACGGAAACCATAACGCTTTTTGTCTTTACCCGTGGTGTCGTTGGAGTGTGTCAGGCCAGCCATAAACATAACCTTGGCTTCGTTGCATAGCCCCTGCACAGCGATGGCCACACCAGAAGACGAACCACCGGTAATCATCAATGCGCCGTCTTTTTCAATCATGCGTTTGGCAGATGCACGAGCAGCAGGCGATTTGGTTTGGGTGTCGCCAGTTACGTATTCGACCTTTTTGCCCAAGATGCCGTTACCTTTGAGGCTCATTGGCTTCATGGTGTTCATAAGGCCACCATCGCCACCACCGTTCAAATGCTCAACAGCCAGCTTGTAAGCACGCAATTCATCAGCACCTTCTTCAGAATACGCACCAGTTTGTGGCACGTTAAAGCCGAGCACTACGGATTTGCTGCTGCCCGGATCGTTGGTAAATTCAGAAGCCCAAGCGTTACGGGTCAAGATCGTTGGTGTCGCAAAAACTAGTCCCGCAGCCACACCCGTTTTGAGTATAGTGCGGCGGCTTAATTCATGTTTTTTCTTGTCACTCATAATAAAAAATTCTCCCTTAGTGTAAATTCAATTTATATTCGATTGATTATATTGTTTTTGGATGTAGTTCACTGCGACGATACAAAACGTAATGAATACCTGCGCAGACAACCCCAACCCTTTATTTTTTATCGAACATTCTCTCAAGTATGGAAAGAAATATAACTTACTTCAATGTGTGTAATTGTCTAGCCCTCCTTATATGTACCACCTTATGGTAGAATTTCTGGAATCGACGGCTTTGTGTTGAGGGCATGGTGCGGACGGATATGATTGTAATGTTTAAGAATAAGTATTGATGATAACTTGGGATTTCTTGGTTATTTAGAACCATTCTACATTAAGCGTTTCGCTACAGCGCTTGCCATTGAAGCTTTCGTTGTAGCCGCTCTCTCATGGGCTGCCCGGCTCGATATAGAGCGTATTCACCTCTCGATCCGGCCCAGCCATTCGCGAGCGATCCGGGCCGTGAATTCGCTGCCGTTGTCCGAACGAATATGATCCGGCACGCTGCGTTCGACAAACAAATCCGTCAACGCTTGCAACACATCATCTTGCCTAAGCTTCTTTGCACCTATTTTTTTAAGTAAATTCTTTATATCAATCGCCATGCCGTAAACAGCAACACCGCAGAATTAATTAAAAGCAACATAGGTGCCAGCCAGTGTGTAACACTTAGCCAGCGTCCACCTGCCACATGGCCGGAAAAACCAATGCCGAGCAGGGCGGGCATGGTGCCAAGTCCAAACGCGCCCATGGCAAAAATACCTGCCATCCCCCGCAACCATTTTAAAAAGGGTCACCCATTTTGCTTTATAAGCTTTAGGCTATTTTATCGCTAATCCCAATTAGCACCCATGAGATTGCAACTGCCCATAGGGCAAAATCTGTACGATGAAACATAGCTAAAATCCTTTATTAATGTGGTGCTGCAATGCATTAAATATAAACACTGTTGTATATGTCCGCGTCTGAATTAACGCTGAATATGAAATTCAATTTTCGTTCAGAATTAGCTCATTTATTGATGATTATGATTTTGCCATAACCAGTGCTGTGGCGCAGTGATGCCAATCACTTAAATAGTCATTAAAGCAATCGCCACGCCATAAACAGCAACACCGCAGAATTAATTAAAAGCAACATAGGTGCCAGCCAGTGTGTAACGCTTAACCAGCGTCCACCTGCCACATGGCCGGAAAAACCAATGCCGAGCAGGGCGGGCATGGTGCCAAGTCCAAACGCGCCCATGGCAAAAATACCTGCCACAACATTGCCGGGTGCCGATGCTGCGGCCAGTGCGCCGTAAAGAAGGCCGCAGGGAAGAAACCCCAGCGTTAGGCCAAGCCCATATCCGCGCCATCCCGTTGGGTTAGAAAAAAGCGGATGCGAAATTTTATTTATCTTGCGTGCCAGCAAGCCATTACCTGCCTGTTCATTTCTGTTAAAAATATGGGGCAGGGATAACCCCAATCGTTGCAGGGCATATCCGGCAAAAAACAATGCTGCGAAAATAAGTAAAATGGCGGCAACCCAACCAAGGTTCATTAGATCAAAAATACCGCCCGTCAAAAAAGATGCCGCCCCGCCCAGCACCATATAAGTAGTCAGGCGACCAAAATGATACGGAGCCAAAGCCGCCCCTTTTAAACGATGAAATTCGTGCATTTCAGATGCGGGGATATTTTTCAATCGAGCCGTAACTTGCGACAACACAAATGGGCCACACATGCCTGCACAATGGGTAGCGCTGCCGGCAAGCCCTGCCAAAAACAGGCTGATAAGTGTGGTGGAGTTTTCCATAGCCGTGGTCTGGCAATAAGCAAGCCCTGCGGCGAATAGGTGGGTAAGTGCTGGGTCTTGTTCCATTGCGCCTGCACTCCAGATATTTCGCAGTTATTTTTATAAATTGCAATTTTAGTACATTTGACTTATGTCAAACCCAACTGCTGCCCCGAGGGTTACAAATTGTAATTATAATAAATTAATACTAATATTATTACATGCAAAATATGCAGTTAATGAAATAATGAAATTTGTCGATGTGGCACCTATGCTGAAGGGGGGCCATTTATCTGTCGAGGGAGACCATTCATGAACCAAGCAATAGCAGTGCCGACTTATAATGATGAGGTTGTACGCAAATTCGTCATAGCGGCAAGTTTTTGGGGCATAGTCGGGTTTTCCGTCGGCATACTTATAGCCTTTCAGCTAGCTTATCCAGTTCTTAACCTTGATTTAGAATGGACCAGCTTTGGCCGCTTGCGCCCGGTTCATACGTCTGCGGTTGTTTTTGCCTTTGGCGGAAATATTCTTATTGGATCCTCTCTTTATATAGTGCAACGCACCAGCCGGGTTACATTGTTTGGCGGGCCAACGCTGGCCAACATGGTTTTTTGGGGCTACCAAATATTTATTGTCATGGCGGCGTTGGGCTACGTGCTTGGCGTTACCCAGAGCAAGGAATATGCCGAACCAGAATGGTACGCCGATATTTGGCTTACGGTTATATGGGTAATGTACCTGGTTGTGTTTGCGGGCACGCTGGTTACCCGAAAAGAATCACATATATATGTAGCTAACTGGTTTTTTCTCGCCTTTATAATTACCGTTGCCATGCTTCATATAGTCAACAACGTGGCGCTGCCGGTATCGTGGATGGGTGCTAAGAGCTATATTGCTTGGGCGGGCGTACGCGATGCCATGACCCAGTGGTGGTATGGGCATAATGCGGTTGGGTTTTTCCTAACCGCCGGTTTCCTCGGCATGATGTATTATTTCATTCCTAAACAGGCCAATCGTCCGGTTTATTCCTATCGCCTGTCGGTAATTCATTTTTGGGCAATTACCTTTCTTTATGTTTGGGCGGGGCCTCATCACCTGCATTACACCGCATTGCCCGATTGGGCGCAGACCCTTGGCATGACGTTCTCTATCATGCTGTGGATGCCATCGTGGGGTGGCATGATCAACGGCATCATGACGTTATCTGGCGCGTGGGATAAGCTGCGCACCGATCCTGTGTTGCGTTTCCTTGTTACCTCTGTCGGTTTTTACGGCATGAGCACGTTTGAAGGCCCGCTAATGGCAATCAAGGTGGTTAATTCGCTTAGCCATTACACCGATTGGACCATCGGCCATGTTCACTCCGCTGCGCTTGGTTGGAATGCGCTGGTTAGCTTTGGTGCGCTTTACTTCCTAGTTCCAAAATTGTGGAATCGCGAACGGCTTTATTCCCTGCGTTTGGCGAACCTGCATTTCTGGTTCGCAACCATGGGTATTGTGCTCTACATAACATCCATGTGGATTTCCGGCATTATGCAGGGGTTGATGTGGCGAACTTATGATGCGCTTGGGTTCTTGCAGTATTCGTTTATCGAAACGGTTGAAGCAATGCATCCATATTATGTAATTCGTGCCACCGGTGGCGTGTTGTTCCTGATCGGTGCGTTGATCATGGTTTATAACTTGTGGATGACCGCCCATGGCAAAACCCGCGACGAAGAACCCATTGCTCTGGCGCCATCCGCGTCCAGTGCTGGCAATTAAAGGAAGGGAATAGAACAATGCAATCACTTCTCGAACGCAACGCAATCCTTCTTTCCATTGCTATTTTGATTACCGTATCCATCGGTGGGTTGGTGCAAATTGTGCCGCTTTATACCATCGAAAACACCATCGAAAAGGTTGATGGGATGCGCCCCTACACCCCGCTGGAACAAGCCGGGCGTAACATATATATCCGTGAAGGTTGTTACCTCTGTCACAGCCAAATGATCCGTCCATTCAGAGACGAAGCAGAACGTTACGGACATTATTCATTGGCAGCCGAAAGCATGTATGACCACCCATTTCAATGGGGATCAAAACGCACCGGGCCTGATTTGGCCCGTGTTGGCGGTAAATATTCCAATGAATGGCATACGGAACATTTGATAAATCCGCGTGCCGTGGTACCGGAATCAGTTATGCCGGGATATTCATTTATGGCAACAACCCCGCTTGATTTTGACAACGCAGGCGAACATTTAAAAACCCTGCGTGCAGTTGGCGTGCCTTATAGCGACGAACAAGTTGCCAAGGCAATAGAAGATTTAAACACCCAAGCCACAGGTGATGACGGAGACGGCGATGTTGAAGGGTTGCAAAGGCGCTATCCAAAAGTTCCGTTGGGTGATTTTGATGGAAATCCAAATCAACTAACCGAAATGGACGCTCTGGTTGCTTACCTACAGATGCTTGGTACGCTGGTTGATTTTTCCAGCGTTGATGCCAAATCAATTGAGCGATAGGGGGCTGAAATGGATATTACAACAATTTCAGAAATGGCCAGATCGAGCTGGGTAGTGTGGCTGATACTTCTTTTTGCTTTTATTATTTTTTGGGCCTTACGTCCAAAAAACAAAAAGCGCTTCGAAGAAGATGCAAAAATGATTTTTAAGGATGATGAAAACGGAGGAATGGGCCATGGCGGAAATTGAAAAAGACGCCATTAGTGGCCGTGAAACAACCGGTCACGAATGGGATGGCATTAAAGAGCTAAACACGCCTTTGCCGCGTTGGTGGCTTTATACTTTTTATGTATCCATAATATGGTCCATTGGTTATTGGATTGTTTATCCCGCATGGCCAACACTTAGCGGTTATACAGAAGGTGTTATTGGTTATTCATCACGGGCTGAGTTAACAAAAGAGCTTGAAGCCCGCGATGAATCGCGCATGGTATGGACGGACAAATTTTCCGCCCTTTCGGTCGAGGAAATATCAAAGGATTCAGAACTTTTGAATTATGCCATGGCCGGTGGGCGAGCTATTTTTGCCGAAAATTGTGCGCCGTGTCATGGTGCTTCTGGTTCCGGCATTAGCTCTTATCCGGTTTTGGCTGATGATGATTGGCTCTGGGGTGGCGCGGTAGGTGATATTTATACCACGATAAGTTATGGCATCCGTTCAACCCACGATGATGCGCGCTTGGGCGAAATGCCAAACTTTGGTGATGATATGCTTTCAGGTAGCCAAATATCCGATGTGGCAGAATATGTTTTATCGCTGTCAGGCGGTGCAACAGATAATACATCTGCAGAACGTGGGACAGAAGTTTTTGCTGAAGAATGTGCAGGTTGTCATGGTGAAAATGGTGAAGGCATGCAAAGCATGGGTGCTCCACGCTTGAGCGATGGCATCTGGATTTATGGCAAAAGTAAGCAAAACATCATGTCGCAAATTGGTGCGCCAAAACACGGTGTCATGCCGGCATGGGTGGATCGTTTAGACGATGTTTCCATTAAGCAGGTCAGTGTTTATGTTCACTCATTAGGTGGTGGGCAATAACAAAGTTCTATTTCTTAATTAATATTGGGGGTGGTAACCGAATTTTTTTGGTACCGCCCCCTTGCTTTAGGCAAAACAAATGAATGGCGAACCGGATAACAAAAAACAGCAAGTTAACGAATCGCTTTATTCCAAGCACCTAAAGGTCTATCCGCAACGCATTGCAGGGACCTTTCGTCGATTAAAATGGATGGTGCTGGGTGCGTTATTGGGTTTTTATTATATTGTTCCCTGGATTAGGTGGGATCGCGGGCCAACTGTGCCCAATCAGGCGGTGCTGCTCGATATGGCGGCGCGACGAGGGTACTTTTTTGATATCGAAATTTGGGCGCAGGAAGTTTATTACCTGACGGGAATTTTAATTTTGGGTGCGGTTGGGCTATTTTTGGCCACCGCGTTGGCTGGGCGTGTGTGGTGTGGCTTTACCTGCCCGCAAACAGTATGGACTGATTTGTTCCTGTGGGCTGAGCGCCTGATAGAGGGTGATCGCAATAAGCGGATAAAGTTGGATAGTGGCCCACTAACCGTATCAAAAGCGGGCAAGAAAGTTACCAAACATTTTCTCTGGATTGTTATTTCTCTGCTTACCGGCGGGGCATGGATTTTTTATTTTGTAGATGCACCCACTGCTGCAATAAATTTACTGAACGGTACCGCATCCACCACGCTTTATGGGTTTGTCGCGTTATTTGCCGGTTTTACATATCTGCTGGCGGGGTGGGCGCGGGAACAGGTGTGTATTTATATGTGCCCATGGCCACGTTTTCAGGGCTCAATGTTTGATGAGGATTCTTTGCTGGTTACCTACGAAGAATGGCGCGGCGAACCACGGGGCAAGGCAAAGCAAAAAGACATCAATAACAATCTGGGCGATTGCGTTGATTGTGATCTTTGCGTAAACGTGTGTCCAACCGGAACCGATATCCGTCTTGGTCAGCAGTTTACCTGCATCGGCTGTGCGCTTTGTATTGATGCCTGTAATTCAATAATGGAAAAACTTGGCCGACCCGCGAACCTTATTGCTTACGATTCAATTTCCAATCAACTTTCACGGGCCGAAGGCAAGCCGGCAAAGAAACGTTTTTTCCGTCCACGGATTCTTGCTTATCTGGTAACTCTTGCTGCGGTAATGGGTGTCATGGTTATTTCGCTGGCGACCAGAGATCGAATTGAAATAAACATTCAGCGCGATCGCGCCCCATTGTTTGTCACCCTTTCCAACGGCGATATCCGTAACGGCTATACTTTCAAGATTCTTAATATGGAACCTCATGATAATAGCTACGTATTGCGGACGGATGAACTAAAAGGTGCCCTTATTAACGTTATTGGTATTGAAAATAAAGGTGCCAGTGAGGTCGTGCTCAAGGTTGGCCCCGACAGCATTGGGACATTCAGGGTTTTTGTGCGGATGCCGCTGGAAGACTTGGAAAATAAATCCAACGAGATAGAATTTGTGCTGGTTAATTTGAAAACTGGTATGGAAATAGAGCAGGAAACTGTATTCTATGGTCCAGAGAAATAAGAGAAATAAATCTTGAAGAGCGAGCGGCAGGTATGACAATGACTAGTAATCGTGCACCCGGTTGGTGGTATCCGTGGCTGTTTGTTGGCGGCTTGGGGATTGTTGTTATTGTAAATGGCATTTTGATATATTTTGCAGTCAATTCATGGACCGGCCTTTCCACTGATGGCCATTACGACAAGGGGCTTGCATACAACCAGACCCTTGATGCCCAACGTCAGCAAAATTCGTTGGGATGGAAAGCTGATTTTAATTATAACCCAGATGGAAATATATCTATTCGCCTTACAGATATAAATAACAAGCCGCTGGATAATCTGAAGGTAAAGGCGCAGCTTTACCGCCCATCGCAAGACGATGTTGATTACAGCGTTGATTTGCAGCCAACATCGGCAGGTGCTTATCAAGCGCGGCTGCAACTGCCGTTGCCCGGGCTGTGGGAAGTACGTTTAAGCGCGAACCGTGGTAGCGATACATTTCGCCTAAGGCGGCGCATTCAGGTTCCTTAATGGCTGATTGTATTCATTGTGGGCTACCGGTTCCCGGCAAAAGTAGTGACGGGGAAGAATTCTGTTGCGCCGGATGCCAAGCGGCCTATGGCATGGTGCGGGGGTTGGGGTTGGAAAAATATTACGCCCAGCGCCGCATCGATCCCGATGTTCGCCCCATGCGCCCCGATGAAGACGAAACGCTATTTGATTTTTCTTCTTACGTAAAAACCGAAGATGACGGAACCGCATCATTGCATTTAATGATCGAAGGCATGCAATGCGCTGCCTGTGTCTGGTTGATAGAAAGCGTGCTGGCACGCCAAGCGGGCGTTATTAATGCGCGGATTAACATGACCACCCGCCGGCTGGTGCTAAAATGGCATCCAGACAA
This sequence comes from Thalassospiraceae bacterium, assembly GCA_030638205.1. Taxonomy (GTDB): domain Bacteria; phylum Pseudomonadota; class Alphaproteobacteria; order Rhodospirillales; family Magnetovibrionaceae; genus DAOVVL01. The sequence continues at coordinate 6,963 of DAOWFB010000132.1, read as the reverse complement.
AACCGATGCATCGGGGCTCGTGGATACAATAGGTCAATTAGGGTACAAGGCGGCACCGTTTGATCCACTAGTTCTGGGAGCGGAAACTCAAGCTTATGAAAAAAACTTGCTTATCAGCATGGCGGTAGCCGGGTTTGCCGCAGGTAATGTAATGTTGTTTTCGGTTTCGCTATGGGCCGGATATTTTCAAGGCATGGGCCCGGCGACACGCGATTTGATGCACTGGCTATCGGCCTTAATAACGCTTCCGGCGGTGGCCTATGCCGGGGTGCCGTTTTATCGTTCTGCCATAACCGCGCTTAGGGCCCGGCGAACCAACATGGACGTGCCCATTTCATTGGCGGTTTTGTTGGCATCGGGCATGAGCCTGTTTGAAACCATGCGTGGCGGTGAACACGTATATTTTGATTCTGCCATTACGCTGCTGTTCTTTTTATTGGTGGGCCGTTACCTTGATAGTCGTGCCCGCGGTCGTGCTCGTTCTGTGGGCGAGCATTTGCTGACCCTTAGCGCCACGGCAGTAACCGTGCTGAATGAAAATGGTTCGCGGATAGTGGTGCCACCAACCAAAGTTAAACCGGACATGCGTGTATTGGTGAGCGCTGGTGAGCGAATTTCGGTTGACGGCAAGGTCATTGACGGCACCAGTGATATTGATACCCAATTAATCAACGGCGAAAGCATCCCGGCAGTTGCTAAGCTAGAAACAGATGTGTTTGCCGGAACAATGAACCTAACTAGCCCCCTCACAATTTCAGTAACCGCGGTGGGCGATGATACTTTGCTGGCAGAAATACTGCGCTTAATGGAAGCCGCCGAAGAAGGGCGTGCCCGCTACGTTGCCATTGCCGATAGGGTTTCAGCGTTATACGCCCCCGTGGTTCACGGCCTTGCATTAATTGCATTTATTGGTTGGTGGTTGGTGGTTGGTGCCCCGTGGCAACAGGCGTTGATGGTTTCGGTTGCGGTGTTGATTATTACTTGCCCATGCGCGTTGGCGTTGGCGGTGCCAGCGGTGCAGGTGGTGGCAAGCGGGCGGTTTTTACGCCGGGGAATGTTGCTTAAATCCGGTACCGCGTTGGAACGGTTGGCCGAGGTTAATTATGTGGTGTTTGATAAAACCGGCACCTTAACAATGGGCGTGCCAGAACTTTCTAACCAAAATGAGATTTCTAATGATGACCTTCAGTTGGCGGCCGCAATGGCAGCGGTTAGCAAGCATCCGTTGTCTCGCGCCCTAACGCGGGTGGCGGGCAATAATGTGGTTCCAGCAAAAGGCGTGGAAGAAGTGCCGGGGGCGGGGTTGTTGCTTAAAACCGATGATGGTGAAATTCGTTTGGGGCGGCGAGATTGGTGCGAGGTTGAAGACCCTACCCCTGCCACCGGGCCGGAACTGTGGCTGGTGCGACCAAATTATTCACCTTTACATTTTTCTTTTGTTGATCGCATTCGAGATGATGCCGCCGAAGTGATAAATAAATTGCAGGCAATGGGTTTTGTGGTTGAGCTTCTTTCTGGCGATAGAGAAGAAACGGTTGCTCAGGTTGCAGAAACTTTAAATATAAAAAAATGGAACGCTTGCTTTACGCCCACCAATAAGGCTACGCATCTTGCGGAACTTAGAGATGAAGGGCGGCGTGTATTGATGGTGGGTGATGGCATAAACGATGCTCCGGCACTGGCAGGCGCGCATGTATCATTATCACCATCAAGCGCCGCCGATATTTCGCAAACTGTTGCCGACATAGTTTATCAGGGGGATAATCTGACACCGGTAATTGAAGCACTGGAAGTGGCACACCGTGCAGATAGCCTGATTAAGCAAAACTTTGTGCTTTCATTTGTGTATAATGCCTCTACGATTCCGCTGGCCATGCTGGGTTTGGTGACGCCACTGATTGCCGCCATCGCCATGTCATCATCATCATTGGTGGTGATTGGCAATTCTCTCAGGCTTGGCTGGCAACGCAGTGAAAGGGGTAAAAACTAATGGATATTTTGCTCTATCTTATTCCTGTGGCATTGGTGCTAGGCGGTGTTGCGCTGGCGGCATTTTTGTGGGCGCTTAAATCAGGACAATTTGAAGATATGGAAGGTGCCGCCAACCGTATTTTGTTTGATGACGATGCGCCGAAGCAAAACATCGAAAAACCCAATGCCAAAAAAACCAACAATAGTGACAAAAACAATTAAACCACCGCTAATAATGGTGCTTAGTTAAGCGCCTGAGCAAAATCCAGCTTACCAATTCCGTACGCTGCTTTGGCAGTTTCACGGGATGGCGCAACCAAAATAAGCCCGTAACCTTAGATAGGTTGCGGGCCTTTTTGTAACCGGAAACTATATGGCCGGCCCCGCCGTAGCTAATTGCCTGAAGTAGGCCAAAATAACCAGCCAAATTTTGCACGGTGCAAGGAAAAATCCAGACGTGCAGCAAAAGTAGCATCAGTTCCAGAAATGGTGGATACTGCAAGCGATTTGGTTGGACATCCTGTAGCCGGAGAGTGAGATTTTGGATTGTTGTGAAACAAACGATGAATTAATTCCCCTAGAGAATGCATGGGCTCAGTTAGATCAAATGTTTTCCTCTGTGGTTGCTTCTCACAAAGTGCCCTTGCTAGATGCTTTGGATTGCATTCTTGCTAGCTCGGTCACATCGCCTATTTCGCTTCCTCCTTTTGATAACTCGGCAATGGATGGCTATGCCTTTGCCCACGAAAGCCTAAGCAAAGAACAGGGCGGTCGCCTGCGGCTTGTGTCCGAGCGACTTTCCGCCGGAACAACCCCGCAGACCCCATTAGGCATTGGTGAAGTTGTTCGCATATTTACCGGTGCGCCGCTCCCGCCCGGTGCCGATACAGTCGCCATGCAAGAGCATTGCACGGCCACGGATAGCACCGTTACGGTTCCAACCAACATTGAATGCGGGACAAATTGTCGGCTTTCAGGAAGTGATATTAAAGAAGGGTCGCAGGTTTTGGGCCACGGCAGGCGGTTGCGACCGCAAGACTTAGCCATGGCAGCGGCAATGGGATTTGATAGCCTAGAGGTATACCGCCCCCTTCGTGTTGCCGTGTTGTCCACGGGTAATGAATTGCACGAACCCGGCAGCAGGTTGATCGATGGGGGAATATTTGACGCTAATCGTTATGCACTGCTTTCGCTTTTGCGCTGGCTTGGCTGCACACCGATTGATAAAGGCATTATTCGTGATGATTTGCATTCTATAACTGAAGCCCTGAGAGAGGCGGCAGAAGGCGCCGACGTGGTTATTTCGTCGGGTGGAATGTCGGTTGGCGAAGAGGATCACGTAAAACCCGCAATAACTTCACTTGGAAAATTGGCATTTTGGCGCATTAATATAAAGCCCGGAAAGCCGGTTGGTATTGGTGAAATTCTTGGCAAACCCTTTATCGGTCTGCCCGGTAACCCAGTTTCGGCTGTTGTAACTTTTAACCTGCTTGCAAGGCCGGCACTTCTGCGCTTAGCGGGATGTGACGACACAATGCCTGTTTCCTTTCAGGTGAAAAGCGGTTTTGAGCACAGCTGTAAGGGTTCCCGCCGAGAGTTTATGCGGGGTCGCTTAATAACATCTTCCGATGGTAATGCCACGGTAGAAAAATTCCGTACGGAAAGCTCCGGCGTGCTAAGCTCTTTGGTTGAAACGGATGGATTAATTGATTTAGGCGAAACCAAAGAAGTTAATATCGGGGATTTGGTATCTTTCATGCCTTTTGGAATGTTGCGTTAAGAGACAATCACGCTAACATTAGATATATTATTTCATTAAATTTAGAGGTTTATAAATCATGTCCCACATTGAAGGAGAGCGCAGCTTCATTCCTTTGCGTATCGCGGTAGTAACTGTTTCCGATACCCGCACATTGAGCGATGATAAATCAGGAGACACGTTGGCCCAGCGCATCGAAGGGGTTGGCCATATACTGGCCGCGCGGGAAATCGTTAAAGATGATGCAGACATTATAGAGATTTTGCTTAAACGCTGGATTGGCGATGCGGACATAGACGTAGTTATTGCCACCGGTGGAACCGGTCTGACCGGGCGCGATGTAACACCCGAAGCCTTTCAACGGGTGTGTGAAAAGGATATTCCCGGTTTTGGCGAATTATTTCGCTGGATTAGTTACCAGAAAATCAAAACATCAACCATTCAATCGCGCGCCATGGCAATTCTTGCCAACGGCACATACCTGTTTGCGCTTCCGGGTTCTACGGGGGCATGCAAGGATGCATGGGACGATATTTTGGTCCATCAATTTGATGCCCGGACGCGGCCCTGTAACATGGTTGAGCTTATGCCCAGACTGAACGAACATTTAAAATAAAAACTTGGCCACGCGGCCAGAACAATAGGTGACAATAGGTGACGAGGGTGAGGGTTGCGGGCCGTATGGATAATATATTTCGTATTTTGCCTATAATTATCTCGCTCTGGGTCTGGAGTTGTGCTGCGGCTGTAAATGCCGAACCATTAACCGTTTTTGCCGCCGCCAGCACCAAGGGGCCAATGGACGAGATTGTAACTATAGCAAAAAATTACAATATAGAAGTAACCACAGTTTATGCCGGAAGTTCCTTGCTTGCCCGACAAATTGAAAACGGCGCACCAGCCGATGTATTTATTTCCGCCCATCCATTGTGGATTGATCGCCTAAATAACAAGTCCATAATAAAGCCACAGAGCATTACAGCCATCGCATCCAACAAGCTTGTTTTGATTGTTGGCAAGAAAACTTTTAAAAAAAATAATACGCCCGATACGATTTCGCCAGAAAATGCCATAAAGCAATATTTGCAGCCAGGTTTACTTAATGGATTCTTGGCCGTGGCCGACCCCAGCCATGTGCCTGCTGGAATGTACGCGAAAGAGGCATTAACGGATATTGGGCTGTGGGATGATTTACAAGACAAGCTGGCTAGAACATTAGATGTTACCGCAGCCCTTGCCCTTGTTGTTAATGGTGAGGCACCTATTGGTATTGTTTATGCTTCTGACGTAACAGATGCGGTTGTTATGGTTTCAGTATTTAACAATAGCAACCATTCTCCCATTATATATACAGCCGCCGCCATAAAGCATTATGATAATAAAAAGAATACAACAGCGATGCAATTTATTGATATTCTGAAATCTGATGATGGAAAAAATGCATTTATTAAATCAGGATTTACTGAGCCAACGGAAAAATTAACAAGGTGATAAGTTTAAATTTGACCCCAGTTGAAATTGAAGCGCTGCTAATAAGCATAAAAGTAGCCTTGTGGGCCACCGTTGCCGAGATGCCGCTTGCCCTTGGTGCCGCATGGGTTATCGCTCGACACAATTTTTGGGGGAAAGATATTTTTAACGCAATAATCCACTTGCCATTGGTGTTACCGCCGGTGGTGGTCGGCTATGTGTTGCTTGTTACGCTTGGACGAAATGGCTTAGTTGGGTCGTTTATTTTTGACACCTTCGGTATAAGCCTTGCTTTTAACTGGAAAGGTGCCGCCATAGCCGCAGGTGTTATGGCATTTCCGTTAATGGTGCGCGCCATGCGTTTTGCTTTGGAAGCGGTTGATATTAGGCTAGAAAATGCCGCCCTGACCCTTGGTGCGCCCCGTTTAAAAGTTTTTACAACAATAACCCTGCCGTTAATGCTGCCGGGCATTGTGGCCGGGTTTGTCCTTGCTTTTGCCCGTGCGCTTGGTGAATTCGGTGCGACCATCACTTTTGTCTCAAACATTCCCGGGCAAACACAAACATTACCACTTGCGCTTTACACCTTAATACAGGCGCCTGATGGCGAGGGTGGAGCTATGCGCCTGGTGGTAATTTTGCTGGCTGTGGCTTTTGTTGCGTTAATCGCGTCTGAAATAATGTCGCGCACGGTTCAGCGACGTATAAAAGGGGGCGGGCAATGACTGACGCTCCTGTGCTGGAAATTAATGTTAGCAAGAAGCTTGGTGATTTTTCGGTTGATGTTCAGCTATCAAGCGATGGCGGGGTTATGGCTTTGTTTGGTCGTTCCGGTGCGGGCAAAAGCTCAATTGTAAAAATGATTGCCGGGCTACTGACTCCCGATGCAGGGTTAATAAAAATTTTTGGCGAAACTATTTATGATTCATCATCCAGCATTAACATAAAACCGGAAAACAGGTCTATCGGTTACATTTTTCAGGAAGACTTACTGTTTCCTCACATGAATGTAACAAGCAACCTTCGCTATGGAATTAATCGCAACCCGACCAACAAGCAAGAAATTATATTCGACGATGTTGTTGAGGTTCTTGGGCTTGAAAATATACTTGAACGAATGCCGCACAATCTTTCTGGTGGCGAACGTCAACGGGTTTCAATTGGTCGGGCACTTATATCAAACCCAAAGTTATTGTTAATGGATGAGCCATTGACATCACTTGATCTTGTGCGAAAAAGTGAAATATTGCCGTACATTGAACGCTTAAGCGGCGAATTTGGAATTCCGGTTGTTTATGTTTCACACTCACTGGAAGAAGTAGTGCGTCTGGCCGATACAATTGCGCTTATTTCAGATGGAAAATCAGTAGCCAACGGTGGTTTAGCAGAAATAATGAGCAGACTTGATCTTGCCCCCTTAACCGGCAGGCACGATGCTGGTGCGGTTTTAGACGCGGTGGTTATAAACCCTACCTCCGCTGATGGCCTTAGCTCGCTTGATGTTTGTGGGCATACATTATGGGTTCCTGAAATTGATACGCAATCGGGCGACCACGTTAGAATGCGCGTGCGTGCCCGTGATGTTGTCTTGGCTAAAACTCTTCCTCAGGGAACCAGCATTTTAAATTCACTTGCAGGAAATATAATCGATATTAAGTCCGGTGATGATCCATATGCACAAGTAGCAATTGAGATAACTCCGGCATCATCTGAAATTGCCCCACAAGTTATTATTGCTCGGATTACCCGTCGTTCGGCAGGCT
>DAOWFB010000165.1 GCA_030638205.1 Thalassospiraceae bacterium | reverse complement strand
TACAACGGCTGGCCAAATAAGCATCGCTACGCACCGTGTGCATGGCCGCTTCGGAACCATCGGTGCAGATAAGGTGCCCGTTACCCACCTCTAGGTCGCGTGCAATAATAACCGAGCATGGTGCATGAACGACAATTTTTTCTGCTACTGCCGGGTCCCAAAAGCTTTTGAATCCGCCTTTCCAGCGACTGGATGCGCCAACTATTATCAGGTCGTATTTACCAATTTCCCATTGGTCAAGAACGCCCGATGCAATATCGCTTGCAACTTTTAATTTAAGCACGACCTTGTTTCCATTTTTGGAAATATAATCAATTTTATTATCGCCTAACGTGGTGCCGGAAACATCTGAATGAAAATGCTGCTCTTCCCAGTCTTCACCCAGAATGCCCTTTTCAACTAAAAGGTCGCGTCCTTTTTTAAGGTATTTAATACCGGGAAGCTCAATCCCCCAATCGAGCAAGTTTGAACGCGCAACATCCACCTGCAGCCCACCAGAACGAAGACCCTGATCAATTGGGCGCACGTAAAGCAATACAATATCGGCATCAATGCCGCCGCCTAATTTTGCCGCATAGTTGAGGCCGCGATAAGATTCGTCAGAGCCATCAATGCACACCAAAATACGAAAACGATTTTCGTCATTCTCGCTCTGATTTGTGCTTGTCTCGTCATTCATAAGGCTGGCTCCAACTGATTGTTAAAATTAAACACCAATCAGGGGCCAATAAACAGAAGCCCCCAATAACATTAGAATGGTTGATATGATTGCCATTTTCCACCCAACTTTTAAGAAATCGGTGGTTTTGAGATAACCCGAAGCATAAACAATGGTGCTGGCGGGTGTTCCCACCACGGTCAGGTAAGCAAAGGCTGATGAAATGGCCGTTATATAACCAATAACAATTGGGCTTTCATTTGCCGCAACGGCCAATTTAAGCACAATCGGCCCCAGCACCGCCACCGCCGCACCGTTGGACATTGTATTAGTAACCAGTGTTGTCAGGGCTGAAACAGCCGCCCATAACCCAATGCCACTATCGGCACCAAGAGGAGCCAGCAACGCCAAGAAATGTTCGGCAATCCATATGGCGGCACCTGTTTCCATCATTTGCAGGCCCAGCGAAATGGCCGCACCATAAAGCAATACAACGCCCCAGTTAACACCAGAATTAATGTCTGGCCACTTGACCAGCCCCGCCACCAAAAAGGCGATGGCCCCTAATAGGGCGATTGTTCCCATGCCAAAATCAGAAGATGCAAAGATCCAACCTAACAAAGTAAGGAAGAATATAGCTATTGCCGACCAGTCGCTTATTTTCATTTTGCCCTGTTCTTCTACCTTGTGGCGAAGCTTAACAATGGCGCGTGACAGGTCTTTGTATTCGGGCTTGAAGGTAATCAGCAATATCATTGTTACAAACGGAAGCTGAATTAAAAACATCGGATATGCGTACATCATCCAATGCACGTAATCGATTAAAAACATAAACGTTTCAGGATTGGTTGGGTCGTAGAAAAATTCTTTCCAATAACCAATCATGATGGCGTTTCTGGCACCACCGGACGGCGTACCAATACCGGCAACTGAGCAACCATACGAAATTGAAAACAGCAATACCGCCGCCAGATTACGAACCTTTTTTGGATCATCCGAGGTCAGCTGTATGATTGTAATGCCGACCGGCAACATCATTGCCGCAACGGTGTGTTCGCCAATAAACGATGCAAGCAGCCCCGAAACTACCGAAATGCCAAATGCTATACGCGCGGTTGATGTTCCGGTAACGCGCACCAAAAGCCATGCAATGCGGGTATCTAATTTTTGTTTAACCACCGCAACCGCCAACATTAATGATCCCATAATGAACAAAACGGAATCGCTCATCATAGATTTTGCCACCTCTTTGGAATCAATTCCCATCAGCAAAACCTGCCCGACAATAATCATCAAGGCGACGGTTGGTAGCGGAACGGGCTCGGTTACAAACAAAATGGTGGCAACCACGCTCATGGTCAGGATAATCATCCCCTGCTGGGTCAGGCCATCTGGCACGGGCATGGAAAGAAGCGCCCAGCCAACGGCCATGGCAATGAAAAACCATCTTTTTTGCCAAAAATAAAGGTAGCTGCTTCGCTTCTTTAATACGCGCGGCACAGCCTTACCGATGGTTCCAGGAACCGCCCTTGAAATGGCGCGGGGAACCTTGGTTATTTTACCTACGTTTCCTAACCTTTTTATCATTGCAATAAAACCTGGGCTTAGGACGAATATGCGTCGCGAATCGCCTTGATCGTTGCCACATAATCGTCACCTTTAAATACTGCGCTGCCCGCGACCAAACATGTTGCCCCGGCATCAACAACGGATTTTGCAGTATCGGCATTAACGCCGCCATCAACCTGAATGTCTATGGGGCGCCCATTAATCATTTCTTTAACCGCACTTATTTTATTTAGTGCCGCTGGAATAAAGCTCTGCCCGCCAAAACCGGGGTTAACGCTCATTATTAAAACCATATCCAGTTGGTCTAATACATTTTCCAAAACATTAACCGGGGTAGATGGGTTAAGCGATACGCCCGCTTTTTTACCCAAACCCTTAATAACCTGAATTGAACGATCGAGATGTTTGTCGGCTTCGGCGTGAACCACAATTTGATCGGCACCAGCTTTGGCATAATCTTCCAGAAACGGGCCAGCGGGGTCAATCATTAGATGCACATCAAAGAATTTTTCTGTCCACGAACGAATACATGAAATAACCGGCGGGCCAAAGGTAAGATTGGGAACAAAGTGACCATCCATAACATCAATATGAATCCAATCGGCTCCAGCCTCATCAACCGCTTTGACCTCTTCGCCAAGACGGGCGAAATCGGCAGATAAGATGCTGGGGGCAATTTTAACGCTGTCTGTCATTTTGTTCTCCGGAGATGATTTTGCTATATGATGTAATTCTAATTATACCTTGCGGCAATAGTTGTGCAATGCCAATCCAATAGTTCAGACAGCTGAATCTATCGCCATTTAAAAAGACCCCCGCCCTTGCGGGCAGGGGTCCGACGGGAGTTTTGGATTAGTGCGAGCGGACCTCCCCAGGTTTACTCGGCAGCCAAACCTCCCGTATGCTATTTACACATTTCAGATGTCAATATACCGTTAGATTGCCCATAAACAAACTGATTTATTCTAATGATTCATATAATAAATGCTTATTGTTTGTCCATTCAAGTTATTGTTTTTACATAATTTAATTTATTTGGTAATAGATACAAACATCTGAAGAAGCTTTTCCGGTAGCCGCTCAACCTTATCCACAACACCAAAGCGTCGCCCAAAAATATCACCCACATAATCATCGGCATCTGCATCAAGGGTTATGCAAAATGTATAAATATTATCGCGGTCAAGTTCCTGCACCGCCTTGCGGGTATCTTCTATGAGCACCCTATCGTCGCTAACATCTATATCCGAAGGCTCGCCATCACTCAAAACCAGCAATAATTTCTTTTCTGCTTTGCGTGCTTTTAGATAGTGCCCGGCATGACGAAGGGCTGCCCCCATTCGGGTTGAATACCCCGCCTCCATTGCCGCCAAACGAGATTTAACGCCATCATCCCAATCTTCGTTGTAGCCTTTTATGTGTTGGTAGCGAACTTCGTGACGGGTGTTGGATGAAAATCCAGCTATGGCAAATTCATCACCCAGTCTTTCTATGGCCCAGCCTAAAATTGCAACCGCCTCTTGGCTTAGCTCTAAAATACTTTGGCTTGAGCCTTCCGGTGTATCGCCAACCGATTGCGATAAATCTAAAAGTAACATTACCGCAATATCGCGACCATCATGACGATGGCTCATGTTTATTCTTGGGTCCGGGGTTGATCCGCTTTTAAAGTCAATCAATGATTTTATGGCAACATCTAGATCAAGCTCCGAACCATCTTCCTGATACCTGACGCGAACATGCTGTTGTGGTTTAAGCAAATCCAATAACTGTTTAATGCGCTTAGCCAGAGCAGAATTTTTCTGCAGCAGCTTGTCAATAAATGACGCATCACCCGATGGATGCAAGCTTTCGTAAACACTTACCCAATCGGGGCGATAAGTTTTTGTTTGATAATCCCACTCCGGATAATGCCTTGGCGGCAAACCCTTGTTTTGCTCTTCGTTTTCTGACGCGGTTTTATCTTTTTGGTCGAACATTTCCTCTTCGTCGCCAAGCTCATAATATTTCCATATGTGACGGTTATCATCACGATAATCAATTTCCGTATCGGTAAAATACACATCGGCTGATTGGTCTTCCTGCCGCCGGGTTCGGGCAACAAAGGATGATGCTAGACTGGCTATTTCTTGAGTGGTGCTTTCGTTGCCATCCATTAATTCATGAAATTTTTTAACAAATTCATTTATATCGGTGTCTTTGTAACCGTGTTCAGCATCTAACACCGCGTAGGAAAACATTGATAAGCGGTGACGCACACATGATTGGGTTTCCGGGCTACACGCTCCCTCAACCGGTTTTGGGTGCAGCTTTTTCCATATGCGGCGAAGTCCGGGGTATTCACGCATGGTTAGGAACTCAACCCGGCTGTCTTCAAAAAATTCAACCGCCAAACGTTGAAACGGACTAAAGTTATCGGCGAATATGGCCTCGGACCAACGCTGGTGCGCCGCCATGTGTGCTAACATGGCAAGATAGCGGCAAAACCCGGTTACACCATCCCTGTCATCAAAAACATCGGGAACCCTTATTCCCAGCTCATCAAAATACGGTTGCTGTTTTCTAAGTTCATCAAACCCGGTGGAATAAGGAACAAAGTGTTCTTTCTTTTTCCACAGAGCGTGCATATATAATCCCAAGCGCCTTTCCACATCGGCAAAAAGCGTTCCATGGCGTTCGCGCTGCATAACCGCGCGGCTATCAGCAGATTGCAGTGAAAAATAATCTTTTTGCCTGTCGGGATTATCTTTGTAATAGGAAACACCGTATTCAACCCAGTTGCTTA
>DAOWFB010000162.1 GCA_030638205.1 Thalassospiraceae bacterium | reverse complement strand
GCATACATTTTTTCCGGAACGTGGCCCAGTGGCGGAATTTCGCCTAGTTCATAAAGATTTTTTACTGGTTGTCCCTCAAGCAGGGCAGATATTTTATTGGATTCTGCTCTGGGTTCTGGCTTTATCATTTTCTGCCCTCCGTTTTTTTTATCGCGCTTGCCGCCATCATCTAATTGGGCAACACTATTTAAAGGTTTTCAACCTGTTTTTTTGAGCGGTTGGAAATTCATTCTGTTCGGAGCATTTTACCATGAACAATAATTTAAAGAACAGCCCTTCAAATAATAGCCCTTCAAATAACAGTTCTGGGCCTGATCGCCCATGGCTCATCCGCACCTATTCCGGGCACACCTCGCCAGAGGCATCAAATGCGCTTTACCGCACCAATTTGGAAAAGGGCCAAACCGGGCTTTCCGTTGCTTTTGATCTGCCGACCCAAACCGGGCTTGACCCCGACCATCCGTTATCGCTGGGCGAGGTCGGCAAGGTCGGCGTACCCATATCGCATCTTGGTGATATGGAAAAATTATTTGACGCCATTCCATTGGAAAAAATGAATACATCAATGACCGCTAACGCAACTGCACCGTGGTTGTTGGCATTATATATTGCGGCGGCAAAAAAACAGGGCGCAGATATTTCTAAACTGACCGGAACCGTGCAAAACGATATCGTTAAAGAATATCTTTCGCGCGGAACATATATTTTTCCCCCAGATGCCAGCCTCAATCTTGAGGCCGATGTAATTTCATATACGGCCCGTGAAATACCAAAATGGAATCCGGTCAATATTTGCTCTTACCACCTACAAGAAGCAGGTGCCGAACCAGTTGATGAAATTGCCTTTACGTTGGCAAATGCAATTACGGTATTAGAGAGGGTCAAAAAAAGAGGCGGCATTAGTGATGCTGATTTCCCGGCTATTGTTGGGCGTATTAGTTTTTTCCTTAACGCTGGAATTCGTTTTGTGACCGAACTTTGTAAGGTTCGCGCATTTGCAGAAATGTGGGATGAAATATGCCTAGAACATTTTGGCATTACAGATGAAAAGAAAAGACGGTTTCGTTATGGGGTGCAGGTCAATTCATTGGGTTTGACTGAAGAACAGCCAGAAAATAACACCCACCGTATTTTAATTGAAATGCTATCGGTGGTGCTTTCAAAAAATGCCCGCGCCCGTGCGGTTCAATTGCCAGCATGGAACGAAGCATTGGGCCTGCCTCGACCATGGGATCAGCAGTGGTCAATGCGAATGCAACAAATAATGGCCTATGAAACGGACTTGCTTGAATATGGCGATATATTTGACGGCTCCCGCGTTATTGACAAAAAAGTTGAAGAGCTAAAATCAGCGGCCCTTGGGGAAATGGCCAAAATTGAAAAACTTGGTGGCGTGATGAAGGCATTGCAAGCCGGATATATGAAACAAAAACTGGTTGAAGCAAATGCAAGACGCATAAACGCTATTGAAAATGGCGATAATGTTGTTGTTGGCGTTAATAAGTTTACCAGCCATGAGCCATCGCCGCTTGTTGCCGGTGATGAAACATTTTTTACTCCTGATGAAAAAGCGGAAAAAGAAGTAATAAAAAATATTAATGCTTGGCGGGCTGGGCGTGATGATAAAGCGGTTGAAAGTGCATTGGCCCAGCTGGAGCAGGCGGCCCGTGATGGTGAAAATATAATGGAACCATCTATAAATGCGGCCATGGCCGGCGTTACCACCGGGGAATGGGGTGGGGTTTTAAGAAAAGTATTTGGCGAATATCGTGCCCCAACTGGGCTTTCCGGTGCCCACGCACCGGGCGATGGATTGGTGAATGCAAAGCTGGCGGTACGCGATGCCGAAAAAAGATTGGGTGCTCGCCCAAGATTATTGGTGGCCAAGCCGGGGCTGGATGGACATTCAAACGGAGCCGAGCAGGTGGCATTAATGGCACGCGATGCAGGATTTGAAGTTATTTTCGAAGGTATCCGCCAAACCCCAGACGAAATTGCCAACGCCGCCATGCAAGAGGGCGTTCATGCCATAGGCCTATCGGTTCTTTCCGGTTCACACATGGTATTGGTAAGGGACGTTATAAAAAAACTTAAATCATTAAAGGCCGATGACATACCAATTGTGGTTGGCGGTATAATACCCACCTCTGATCACGAGGCACTTTTAAAAATGGGGGTGAGCCATATTTTTACGCCCAAGGATTACCGTCTTGATGTGGTGCTATCTGAAATAGCCGATACTTTAAAAAAATAAAATGATATTTATTCTGATGCAGGCTCTATCGGTGCCGTAACTTGGCTTGGCTCTTTTCCAGGTGAAAAAACCGGAACCACGGCGGTTTCATCGGTGTAGGTATTTGCACTTACGACTATAGTCGGAAGGTTTTCTTGCAAAAATTTAACTACTCCGTCGCGGTATTCTTCTAAAATGAATGCCCATGTAACAAACAATCCACCCCTGTTTTCATAATTGGTTACTTCTTTGTTTTTACCAATATCAAGAAGGGCCTGTGCCATATCTGGTGAATGACCGACGTAGACCCATTCTGGCTGTACGCCACCGTGCCAAATTAGAAACACCCCACCTTTGCCTGAAAGGCCAATTTCTTCCGGTACAAGGCTGAATAATTGGGGAAAGCCGCCTTTGGCGGTGCGATACCAACCGGGATCAACTGGTTCGCTAACCGTGGCCGCTTGTTTTTCTTCTTTTGATTTTCCAAAAAAGGCCATGATAGTAAATTACCATTTGTTATGTGCCAGAAGAAAAATTTCTCTTGGCTAGATTATGTCTGCCCGCCCACAGATATGGATACGCCAAAATCAATTTAAAATTAGTAAAATTTGTTAAATTATTCCCTTAAATAGGGGCGGTAGCAGCCGTTAACCAAGTAGTCTCGGTATCGGAAAGATGTGGATTTAAGGCATCAAATACAAGCTTGTGGTAATTATTTAGCCATTTAATTTCAGGTATTTCCAATAAACTTAAATCTATTAGGGACCGGTCTATGGGGGCCATGGTTAGAACATCAAACCCAAGCATTTCAATTCCAGCTTCATTTGTGGGGACAACTGTTACCAAATTTTCTATGCGGATGCCATATTCACCTTCTTTATAATACCCCGGTTCTATGGACAGCACCATTCCGGCCTTTAGCGGAATGTGGGGGCCCCTTTTGGAAATTCGTTGCGGCCCTTCGTGGACGGAAAGATACGCACCAACGCCATGCCCGGTTCCGTGGTCGTAATCCAACCCAATTTGCCATAAGGGTCGGCGGGCAATAACGTCTAGCTCCTGCCCGGCGGTGCCAATGGGAAATTTTTGGGTTGTGAGCCTAATATGGCCCCTAAGAACACGGGTAAAGCGGTCTTTTATTTCTGGCATTTCATCGCTAGGTTTGCCGCCAATGGCAATGGTGCGGGTTACATCGGTGGTGCCGTCGGGGTATTGCCCACCGGAATCCACAAGATATAATTCACCATTTCCCAGCGCCCTGTTTGTTTCGGGTGTGGCACGGTAATGAACTATGGCTCCGTTGGGCCCCGCCCCTGAAATGGTTGCAAAGCTGGGGCCGTGGTAAAGCTCGTGCTCGGAGCGGAAACTTTCAAGTTTTTCAGCCGCGCTTATTTCGCTTACATTTTTTCCGGGCGTATTTGCATCAAGCCACGCCAAAAAACGGGTTAACGCCACCCCATCGCGAACATGGGCGGCCTTAATGCCAGATATTTCTATGGAGTTTTTTGTGGCCTTGGGCAGCGAGCAAGGGTCGGGTGCCGTTATAATTTTTGCCCCGGCATTTTCAAGGCGGTCTTTTATCCAAATTGGCGCGCTTTCGGCGGCGATTTTTATTTTTTCACCAGCCTTGCCAAGGCTATCAAGTTCATCACCAAATAATGCGCTATCAATAATTTCAACATCTTTGCCCATATGGGATTTTACTTCGTCGCTGACCCTGGATTTTGCAACAAACAGTTTTGCCGACGCATCATCGTAAATAATTGCCAAGGCCAATACCAATGGCGTAAACGGCACATCATCGCCGCGAATATTAAAAAGCCATGAAATGCTATCGCCGGTGGAAAGAACCTGTGCTTTTGCCCCGGCATCGATGACGGCACCGGCAATTATTTTTCGTTTGCTAAGGCTATCTGTCCCTGAATAATTTTCACCATGTGCGCTAATCATGGATAATGAATTTTCCGGGCGCTCAGCCCATAGGGTATCTATGGGGTTTTCGTCTATGGCAATTAATTCGCCGCCGCCTTTGTTAGCTGCGGCCCGAAAGGGGCTTAGTTGAGATGGCGTGAAATGCCAGGCATCAAAACATATTTTTTCGCCGGGTTTTATATTTTCCCGCAGCCATTTTGCCGGAGGATTTTTACTAAGATGACATATTTCAAAAATGTTTTCATCAACCTCGGCCCGTGATTGAATTGTGTAGCGCCCATCAACAAATATTGCCGCGCGATCTTGCAATATAATTGCAAACCCGGCAGAGCCGCTAAAACCGGTAAGGCGTAAAAGCCTTTCATCCCCGGTTGGTAGGTATTCAGACTGATGTGCGCCAGCATGAGGAACAATCATTCCGCCAATGCCAAGGTCAATTAATTTTTTACGCAAAGCCAAACACAATTCAGGATCAAATGCTGGCTCTGGTGAATTATTTTCTTTCACCTTTGATGGGTTCCTTAGGTTTTGTTCGCGTTATATTTATTATAACGGGTTTTTAAATTCAGCCACAACCGGGGCATGGTATGATTCAGGCGCACCCTCTATCGCTGCTGGGCTGCCGACCTCATCGCCCAGTGTTTCGTTGTGTATTTCTGCCTTTATGAACCATGACATCAAATTGTTTGATGCAAGTATATGGTCAAACATCTGTGGTCGTCCGCGATGGATAATTGAAAATCGTTGCGATTGTGACATGCTTCTTTCCATTGCAACCAACATCCGTGCGGCAAATTCTCCGTTTCCGGTATCGTCTTCGTCGCCGCGAATAATTCGTACCGGTGCTTCATGGTCGTCTGCGTTGAAATCACCTACAACACAGATAAGCGCACGGGGGTTGGCATCAAATATTTCATCGATTAAAAAACGAACCTCTAATGCTTGTCCAGATTGTTTAATCGCCGCCATAAAATACCCCTCGGCCCATCCCGGCATACTTTTCCATGATTTGCTGTTCAGTTTTTGCCCGGGAATAAATGCCGCCCGTGGCGCACGCAGGTGAACATTAATTACATGTAGCGGGCTTTCTTCACCCACATTCAATTCTGTCAAAAGAACAGGGCGATCCCAACCAATAGCAACCGGGTCTTCATTGTGTGGTATGGCGGTTACAGATTTATATAGTGGTGGATCCATGCGCGTGTGACAGACCTCTTCAAAATTAGATATGGGAAATCTTGAAAGGGTGACAAGGTTGTGGCGGTCACGCGCACCTTTACCCGATGGGCTTTGGCTGTGAATTTGGTTAAAATCTGCATAAGGAGTTCCTTTAAGAACTTCATCCAATACACGTAGCGAGCGGCTGCCATCACTTTCGTTTTGCCCGTTTACTTCTTGCAGGCACAAAACATCTGCACGTAAGCGCACAAGTTGCGGGCGCAATATTTCAATGCGCTTTGCCACTGAAATTCGTCCTCGTGGTGGCCCATCAAGGTTTTCAAGATTAAATGATGCGATACGTATGCCAGATTGCTGCTTAGTTTGTGACATGGGTGATGGTTCCGTCAAAAGCTAGTTCAATACATGTTCGGCCGGGATGGTAATGGTTACTGTGGTCCCGACCTCAACCTTGCTCTTGATATCTAGTGTACCAGAATGCATCTCAATAAAGTTTTTTGTTAATGGCAGGCCTAATCCGGTGCCTTCGTATTTGCGGGCCAGGCGGCTGTCTACTTGGCCAAATGGGGTAAGGGCGGTTTTTATATCTTTTGCCTTCATGCCTATTCCGGTGTCAGTAATTACAACAAGAAAGTCACCATTTTTTTCTTTGCTGGCACTAATGGTAACTTTTCCGCCTTCGGGGGTGAATTTGACCGCATTAGAAAGAATATTAATTATCGCCTGTTTCATGCGCTGGGCATCAACATTAATATCGGGAAGGTTTTTATCAATTTTTTTGATAAGTTTTATATTGCCTGCTTTTGCACGGTCATTAATAAGACGTATGGAAAGATTGATAAGCTCAGAAACTTTTATTCTTTCCGGATTAATTTCCATATTTCCGCTTTCTACGCGCGAAACATCTAAAATATCGTTGATAACACCAAGCAGGTGCTTACCGGAATCGCTTATATTTCCAATATATTCTTTGTAGCGTTTATCCAGTTTTCCAAACAGGCCAGATATCATTACATCGGAAAAACCGATAATGGCATTTAGGGGCGTGCGTAGCTCATGCGACATGTTGGCTAGAAATTCTGTTTTTACCCTACTTGCGACTTCGGCCCGTTCTTTGGCGGCGATTATTTCGTGTTCTGATTCAATTCGTGCTGTAATATCACCAATTGAGCCAGACATGCGGTAAACCCATCCCGCTTCATCGCGCAGGCCCAGACCATTAATGCTGACCCAGCATATGTTTTTCTTTTTATCCAACAATCTACATTCAACACCAAACGATGGGGTATCACCTTTTAGGTGACTAATAAGCGCAGCGTCATAGATTTTTCTATCTTCTTCAAATATATGCTCTCGCCATGCGCTGAATTTTATTCGCTCACTTTTTAGCCCAAGAAGGTTGCGGATTTTTTTTGATATATAGACCTCGTTGGTTTTGGAATCCCAATCCCAGATACCCTCGCCAGAACCGGCAATAGCCAACGCTAACCGCTCCTGACTTTCGAGCAGGGCTTCTTCGTCTTTTTTTCTATCTGTTATGTCGCGGACAACGCCGATAAAAAATGTTTTACCATCTCGTTTAAGTTCGGAAACGGCAAGATCCATCGGGAATGTTTTACCATCCTTGCGACGGCCTATAACTTCGCGGTCTTTTCCAATGATGGCTTTTTTGCCGGTGCTGGCATATTTTAAAAGATATTCATCGTGCGCCGATGAATATGGTTCTGGCATTAAGACATTGATGTTCTTGTCTATTACTTCATGTGCCATATAGCCAAAAATACGCTCGGCAGATTTGTTAAATGATTGCACCGTTCCTTTGGAGCTAATGGTTATGATGCCATCGATAACCGTATCCATAACGCTACGTAAATGGTCGTCCCGCATAATTAATGCTTCAACCCCACGCTTTCGTTCCGATGTGTCGCGGGCGACCAACATAACCGTTTTTATTGCGTCTCTTGATAAAGGCATGGCCGCTAGTTCGGCATCTATTACAACGCCGTCTTTACGGACAAGCCGAATTGGCATCCATGTTTCATCAAGCAATGCTTGTAGTTCGTTTTGAATTATGTACTTAAAATCATCGTGAACGTAATTATAAAAATACTGGCCAAGCAGTTCATCGGAGGTATCAACGCCAAGCACCCCGGCCCCAGCAGAATTCATAAGCGTTATAACCCCGTCTGAAATTACACAGGTAAGATCAGGCGCAAGCTCAACCAGTTTGCGATACCGGGTTTCGGCATCAAGCAAAGATGATTCCATATTTTTTTCGCTGGTAATATCCGTATGCAGACAGAGAATGTTTCCGCTATCGGTTTTATGTTCGTTAATGCGCCACCATTTTCCGCCACGGTATATTTCTTTTGCCTTGCCCCTGGGCGAGAGCCGCTCTTTGAGTTTTTCACGTACCCATTTTTCAGTGTTTTTCCCCTCATCGACAAAGCCTAATCTGGTCGCCGTTTCGGTAAGTATATCTTTAAGGCTGGCACCGGGCTCGATCATGCCCTTTATTTCAGGATAAAGACCAACATATGCATTGTTGGCACCGATTATTTTTCCGTGCTTGTCATAAATAACAAACGCTTCGTCATGAGATGTCTCACTCATATCATTTTCAAATATTTTTGATTGAATATTGGTTTTTATTCCGCCATCACTATTTGGGCGTTTGGGCATTATTATTCCACGGCCTGATTTTTTGGAATTATCCATAGCCGCACTTTTTATAATTTGTGGTTTTTTCTGGCTGGGCATGGATGCCCGTTCCTTTAAAAAACTAGTTTAAAAATATAAGAAAAAAGATAGTGCACCTCGGCACCTTTGTTAAATTGATTTTAATATTTTAATAGTAAATCGGCGGCTATTTCAAATGAGCAGTAATTTATGATTACCTGTAACCATTTGTTTTCAGTGAATTTATTGCTATTTTATGGGTTTTTTAGCAGCTAAAACACGGCTTAGATAATCGGAAACATTCGGATTATCCCATTCAAGCATGCCCGATACACTACCTAAAACCGACCCATCTGCTTTTATCAGAACCGTTGTTGGCAGGCCCTTGACCCCCATAAGTTTGGAAAGGACGCCTTTTTTATCAAAATAAATACCAAGGTTTTTTATGCCTGTTTCCGTGTAAAAAGCCGGAACTTTTTTAAGCGCTTTTCTGTCCACAGAAAGCGGTAAAACCTTTATTTTGTTTTTGTCTAATTTTCCAGCTAGACGGTCAAGGGATGGCATTTCCTTGACGCAGGGAGCGCACCATGTGGCCCAGAAATTAATAATCAGGCCACTGCCCTTAAGCCCTTCAACGGTTAGCTCTTTTCCATCTAAGTCAAAAAATAGAGCAGAAAAAGCATCACTATCCATATTGACGGCCATAATCCTGCCCTTAAGCATCGACGGTGGGGCAAGATCCCCCGTCAATTGGGCCGGTTGTAACGTGGCCGCCGCGGTTGCGCCAGTCATGGCGCTATAAGTTGATGGAGCTTGCGGGCTTGAAAGATTGGTGGATATAACCACAATGGTCACAATGACTACGATGGCTACCATCGCCGCAGCTATCAGTGCCGGGCCAATAAATCTCTTGCGATTTGAGGGATTTGGGTTCATCACCGAGCCTTATATAACATATTATTATTTTTGGTTTTTTAACTTAAATTGGAACTTAGCCGGATATGAGCGAACAAGATACTAAAACCAGTGCCATTTGGGGCGGACGGTTTAGCGAAGGCCCATCAGCCATAATGGAAGAAATAAACGCTTCCATAGGTTTTGATGCGCGCCTGTTCGCCGTTGATATTCAGGCGTCCATTGCGCATGCAAAAATGCTGGGTGCCAAGGGCATAATATCGGATGCTGATGCCAATTCCATAATCGAAGGCTTGGGCAAGGTTGAGGCCGAGATTGTGTCTGGTAATTTTAAATTTTCACGCGCCCTTGAAGATATTCATATGAATGTTGAGCATCGGCTTAGCGAAATTATTGGTGTTGCCGCAGGCAGGCTGCATACGGCGCGTTCCAGAAACGATCAGGTTGCAACCGATTTAAAACTTTGGGTGCGTGATGCGTTGGATGGAATAGATGGTGCCATCATGGGCCTGCAAAAAGTTCTTATTGAACTGGCCGCAGAACATGCCGAAACCGTATTGCCCGGGTTTACCCATTTGCAATCGGCGCAACCAATAAGCCTTGGTCATTATTTGCTGGCATATGTTGAAATGCTTGGCCGGGATCGTTCCCGGGCTGCCGATTGCCGGGCCAGATTAAACGAATGCCCATTGGGCTCAGCGGCACTTGCCGGAACGTCATTTCCCATTGACCGGGAAATGACAGCGGCAGAGCTTGGTTTTGATGGCCCCACGGCTAATTCTCTCGATAGTGTTTCTGATAGGGATTTTGTTATGGAATACCTTTCGGTTCTTTCCATAACCGCGGTTCATCTTTCCAGAATGGCCGAAGAAATAGTTATTTGGACGTCCGAGCCATTTGGCTTCATGCGGCTGTCCGATGATTTTTCCACCGGCAGTTCAATAATGCCGCAAAAACGTAACCCTGATGCAGCCGAACTTATTCGCGGCAAATCGGGCCGTATATTTGGTGCGCTTATTGGAATGCTCAGCGTCATGAAGGGGCTACCGCTTGCCTATGGCAAAGACATGCAAGAAGACAAAGAGCCGGTGTTTGATGCAACCGATACTATCGAACTTTCCCTTGCGGCGATGACCGGAATGTTTGCGGGCGCAACATTTAATAATAAGCGGATGAAAGATGTTGCGGCAAAAGGTTTCACCACTGCAACAGATCTTGCCGATTGGTTGGTTAAGGAGCTTAACCTTCCGTTTCGCGATGCCCATCATGCAACAGGTTCGCTGGTAAAAATTGCCGAAGAAAAAGGTGTAGGCCTAGAAGACTTAAGCATCGATGATATGCAAAGCATCAACCCTGATATAAATAAATCGGTGTTTGATGTTTTGGGTCTAGAAAATTCGACAAAAAGCCGCACTAGTTTTGGCGGTACCGCACCCGAAAATGTGTTGGAACAGTGCAAGGCTGCTAAAAAGAAATATTTATAAGGTTTTTTAAATGCTTGATTTTATGCGCGGTTATATAAAGCTTGGGCTAGTTGTGGCATTGGCGGCGGCGCTATCCATGCCGCTCAGCGCGTGCGGCAGAAAAGGTGCGCCCGAAGCACCTCCCGGTTCAACCTATCCGCAAAACTATCCTTCGTATTAGTATTTAATGAGAATACAAAATGGATCATTTTGAATATAAAAACGGCCATTTGAGCGCCGAAGATGTAAAGCTTGGGTCTATAGCGGATGAAATTGGCACGCCTTTTTACGCTTATTCAACCGCAACCCTGACAAGGCATTACCAGATATTTGCCGATGCGCTTCACGGTATGAACGCGCTTGTCTGTTTTGCGGTAAAAGCCAATTCAAATATTGCGGTGCTTAGGTTGCTGGCTGGCCTTGGGGCCGGAGCCGATGTTGTTTCCGGCGGTGAATTAACGCGCGCCCTAAAAGCCGGAATTCCCGCATCAAAAATTATTTTTTCCGGTGTTGGAAAAACAGACGAAGAATTATCACTGGCGCTTAGTATCGGCATCAGACAAATAAATGTTGAATCGGTTCCCGAGTTAGAGGCCATAAGTCGTATCGCATCTGCAAATGGTGTGGTCGCACCTATAGCGCTCAGAATAAATCCCGATATTGATGCCGGAACCCATGCAAAAATAACCACCGGTACGCTGGAAAATAAATTTGGAATTGAATGGACGTTGGCACACGAGATTTATTCCCGTGCCAATCAAATGCCGGGCATCGAAGTAAAAGGCCTAGCCATGCATATTGGATCACAGCTCCATGACCTAGAGCCGTTTCGCAAAGCCTACGAGCGCATGGGTGATTTGGTCGCGATGATACGCAAAGATGGGCTAAGCATTGAAACGCTGGATCTTGGCGGCGGTTTTGGCATTCCTTATGGCGATGAAACAGCGCCGATGCCGAACGTAGAAGAGTACGCCCAGATTGTACGCGAAACATTGGGCGGTCTTGGTGTTGAATATATTTTCGAGCCGGGCCGCGTTATTGCGGGAAACGCCGGTGTATTGGTCAGCAGCGTTATTTATGTAAAAGAAGGCTCAAGCAAAACTTTTGTTATAGTTGATGCGGCTATGAACGATCTTATTCGCCCGACCCTTTATGGCGCCTATCACGAAATTGTTCCGGTCGATGATCCGGGCAAAGACGTTGATATGATAGAGGCGGACATTGTTGGCCCCATATGCGAAACTGGCGATACCTTTGTTAAATCCGCGACCTTGCCCCGGCCTGAACCCGGCGATTTATTGGCTGTTCGCACGGCTGGTGCCTATGGTGCGGTGCAATCGTCCACATACAATACCCGTCCGTTGGTGGCCGAGGTTTTGGTCGATGGGGATAAATTTCACGTTATTCGCCCACGCCTTGGGGTCGAAGAGATAATCTCGCGCGAATCAATTGCACCGTGGCAATCGACCGATTAAATCTAGATATTATTCTTTGTTGGGATCGACAAAGGTGACTTCCATCTCGCGCGCGGTTGCCGGTGGGTTTGCAAATTCTGCCTTGAACGTAATGCTATCTGCGGCGGGTAATATTGCTTTTTCCGGCTTAACAATAACCGTCATCAATTGTTTCTTTAGCGGGTTTAGCAACGAAACTCTGATGGGTGGGATTGCACGATCAAGGTCGGTAACATTGGTTATTTTTCCTTCGATAATCATAAATGATGACCCATCGCGGGTTTCACGTCGGGCGGTATAGTCGCGGATAGCCAGCCCTTCGCCGGGAATTGTTATGTCAAGACCTGCCATAGCGTAAATATCACGCGCACCCGGCCACATTCCAATAACAACCTCGCGCCCAACAAACACGCTGCCAATCAAAACCAAGAACGAAACGGCAGCAGCTATGGCAATAATTTTTATCTTTCCGCCGCCGCTATCTTCGTCATCGTCTTCGGTTTCATGGGCCGGCCCACTTAGCCCTTCGGGGATGGGGTCTGGATCTATAAGATCGTCAAGGGATACAGGTATATCGGCCTCAGCCTCACCATCGCCATCTGCAACCATTGATGCGGGCGCGGCTGGCGCGTCATCTTCGCCAAACAGCGAGTCCAGATCATCTTGTGAAAGTGCTGGGCCGTCATCAGCTTCTGGTTCGGGCTCTGGTTCAGGTTCGGGCTCTGGTTCAGGCTCTGGTTCGGGCTCTGGTTCAGGCTCTGGTTCAGGCTCAGGAATTGGTTCCGGTTCTGGCGGCGGTGGTGGAGCAACAGGTGCCACAGCAGCAACAGGTGCCGCCACTTGCCCCGATCCGGATGCGGCATGCACAACGTGCAACACGGTTGTTTGCCACTGATGGCTACATTTTGCACAACGCATCATGGTTCCCGTTGGCTTTATGGCCTCGGGGGGAATGTCATAGTGTGTTCCGCAATTTGGGCAATTAATTATCATTTAATAACCGGGTTATAACTTGAAGGTCGCATTTTGCCTTAGACTCATCGCATTTATAGGCTGTCACTTGCCCCAAGGCAAGCAAGGCCAAGTAAGTGAAGGCAATTATATTTGAAGACCTATTGTCTGGGCCTAGACTTTGGCCGTTGCCCCGTGCCATCGTAGTGGCATGCAGACGGCGCTTTATGCTGATAAAATGCTTATATAATGATTTCGGTAACAAACCTGTGAGCGAAAGTGGCCAAAATTGAACTTTGATCCCACCATTCCCATAGCAAGATTTGAAAATGTTGGCCTGCGTTATGGTCTTGGGCCAGAGGTTTTGCAAGACGTAAAGCTCGAACTGCAACCGGGGTCGTACCATTTTTTGGTTGGTCCATCAGGGGCGGGTAAATCATCACTGTTAAAACTGCTATACCTTGCTCATCGTCCGTCACGCGGACTGGTACATTTATTTGGATGCGATGTTGCGACCACGCCGCGTGATGAACTGCCAGCACTTCGTCGTTCAATCGGTGTGGTGTTTCAGGATTATCGCCTGCTTGATCATCTTTCTACATTTGACAACGTAGCGCTTCCTCTTCGGGTAGCGCGCGTCAAGGAAGAAGAAGTTAAGCGCCATGTGGTTGAGCTGTTAGCTTGGGTCGGTCTT
>DAOWFB010000039.1 GCA_030638205.1 Thalassospiraceae bacterium | reverse complement strand
TCTTCGACGCCCAAGGCACGCAAAACATATGATGGTTCCAACGATGCAGACGTGCAGGCAGAACCAGATGACACGGCCAATTCCTTGATGCCCATCATTAGGCCCTCACCCTCAACATATGCAAAGCTAATGTTAAGGTTTCCGGGAATACGGTTTTCAAGATCACCATTTACATATATTTCAGACAAACGTGCTTGCAGCCCATCTAGCATTCTTTGGCGAAGCCCGTGCAAACGTTCGGCTTCTGCGGACATTTCCTTGGATGCAATGGCGCAAGCCACACCAAAACCAACCACCAATGGGGTTGGAAGCGTGCCCGAACGCATACCGCGCTCTTGCCCACCGCCATGAATTATAGGAACCAACCTAACCCGAGGTTTCCTACGAACAAAAAGCACGCCAATGCCCATGGGGCCGTAAAATTTGTGTCCGGAAACGCTCATCAAATCGATATTCATTTCATTTACGTCAAGCGGTATTTTGCCAACTGCCTGCGCCGCATCGGTATGAAAAAACACACCAGCCTCGCGGCAAATTGCGCCTATTTCTTTTAATGGCTGAATAACACCAATTTCATTATTAACCGCCATGATGGAAACCAGTGCGGTTTTATCGGTAATTGCTGACCTAAGCTCATCTAAATCGATAAGCCCGTTTTCTTTTACATGCAGATAAGTTATATCAAACCCATCTTGTTCAAGATAGCGGCATGCTTCTAACACGCACTTGTGTTCGGTAACGCAGGTAATAATGTGGTTTTTCTTATCACCATAAAAACGTGCAATGCCTTTTATTGCCAGATTATTTGATTCAGTTGCGCCCGATGTAAAGATTATTTCTTTCGGGGATGCACCAATAAGTTCCGCCATCTGTTCGCGTGCTTTTTCTACTGCATCTTCGGCTTCCCAGCCGAAATGATGGTTGCGCGAATGCGGGTTGCCGAATTTATTTGTCCAATAGGGCATCATGGCATCAACCACGCGTGGATCGGTTGGCGTGGTGGCCTGGTAATCAAGATAAAGCGGGTCGTTTTGGCTCCACTTGGTTTTAATGTTTGTTGTCATTTTTATTACCTGTTTTATTTTTATTATCTATACATTAAATGGTGTTTGTTTTGCTTATGCACAAGTCATTTACGCGGCATTTGCATTTATTGCCCGCGTTCTTATTTCATTCCACACAGCGACAAATCTGTTCACATGGTCTTGGGTGTTATCATGGCCCAGACTTACCCTTATCCCGTTAGCGCCCGCATATTCATCTATACCCATGGCGGCCAATACCGGGCTTTGCTTTATCTTGCCAGATGCGCACGCCGAACCGGCAGAAATACAAATACCAGCAAGATCAAACCCGGCTACCTGGGTTTCAGCCAAAACACCCGGCATCACAATAAATGATGTATTTGGTAAGCGTTCTGCACCTGCGCCAATTACCCAAGCGGCTGGTTCAATTTCTTTGATTTTCTTTTCCAAATTATCACGCAAGGACAAAAGCCTATGGGCTTCGTCTTTTAGCGCATCAAGAGAAGCAATGGCTGCCGCTGCCATGCCTGCAATACCGGAAACATTTTCAGTTCCACCGCGCAGACCTTTTTCCTGTCCACCACCAGAAACAAGGGCTTTCAAAGGAACGTCGGGCTTTGCAATAAGTGCGCCTGCGCCTTTGGGGCCGCCAAATTTATGGGCAGATATTGTCATATAATCAATGCCAAGGCCGGCAAAATCTATTTCTATTTTACCAGCCGCTTGCACAACATCGCTATGAACCAATGCGCCCACTTTATGAGCAATCTCAACTATTTGTTTTAATGGCTGAATAACCCCAGTTTCATTATTAGCCAGCATAACAGAAACAATTGCATCGCTCCCATCATTGCCGAGTGCCGCCTCAAGTGCTGAAAGATCAATAACACCATCTTTATTAACAGCAATAAGTTCAACTTTTTTATCAACGCTTCGTACCGCAGGATGCTCTATGGCGCTGACAATAATACGCATCCGGCCAGACCCTAACAGGCTGAGGGAATTTGCCTCAGTACCGCCAGATGTAAATATGGTGCGTGATCCATCGGGTGCGCCGACCAATGCCAAAACCGCAGCTCTGGAATCTTCGACCAAACGGTGGGCAGCCCGACCAAGTTTGTGAACCGATGACGGATTACCGACAAGCTCAAGCGCGTCCATGATGGCATCCTTGGCCCCCGGCAATACCGGAGCGGTCGCGTTATAATCCATATATATCATCTGGTTCATGTTGCTATTCTGCAGCAAACGTTGCGGGATCAATTTCAGGAAACATGTCAGGGCGTGTGCCGGGAACATTGCCTTCGCAAACGTCCTCAAGGGTTATGGAATTAAGGTGTAAATATATTTGATGGCTAAGGGATTGCCACAAATCGTGGGTCAAGCAACGACCCTTATCGCTACGACAGCCTTCGCTGCTGCTATTACTACAACGGGTTGCGGTTAATGGTTCATCAACTGCCAGAATTATATCTGAAATACGTATGCCACTGCTTTCGCGGGCCAACAGGTATCCACCACCGGGGCCACGAACACTTTTTACAACACCTGATTTACGCAACTTGCCGAAAAGCTGCTCAAGATATGAAAGTGAAATTTCCTGACGCACGGCAATATCGGCAAGTGATACCGGCGATCCATCGGAGTTAGTTCCGAGGTCGGCCATGGCCATTACTGCATAACGTCCTTTGGTGCTAAGTTTCACAATATTTCTCCTAACAGGGCCTTTGTTTTTTTATTATGTATTTTTTATGATGTTTTTTTACTTTTAGCGGCGATATTTTTTTTGTCTGGTTTTATGTCAATTACATCTTCGACTGTTGCCAGCTCACCTTCCATCTCATCTATCCTGCCCATAAGAGAGGATATTTGACTGCGAAGATTTTCAATGGTTTTAAGCATTGGGTCGGGGCAGCCATCCGAAGGCGTGCCATAGGGGGCAAAATCTTTTGCGTGTTCTTTATCGCGCGGCATAACTATGCGGGCAGGGATACCAACTGCGGTTACGCCGGGTGGAACGTCTTTGGTAACAACTGCATTGGCGCCAATGCGGGCACCTTCGCCAACGGTTATTCCACCCAAAACCTGTGCGCCGGAACCAACAATTACCCAGTCTTCGAGCGTTGGGTGACGTTTTTGATTAACTTGGGTATGGCTATCAACCGAAGGGGCAATACCGCCAAGAGTAACTGCCTGATAAAGGGTGACATCATTGCCAATGTGGCTTGTTTCGCCAATAACTACGCCGTCACCGTGATCTATAAAAAAACGGCTGCCGATGGTGGCACCGGGGTGAATTTCGATTCCGGTCAAAAAGCGGGCGATTTGCGATATAAAGCGGCCAATAAATTTGAAATTACGGCGCCACAGGGCATTTGAGATGCGGTAAAAAAGCACAGCATGAAAACCGGGATACAGCAAAGCCACCTCCAGGCGCGAGCGTGCTGCCGGGTCACGGGCCATAAATGATGCCAAATCTTCGTGTAAATGCCTGAAAATCATACTATTCTCAATGTTTTGCCCAATACTTTACTTTGTATCTTTGCCTTAGTTTGCTTTGTTTGCTTTGTTTGGCGTGTCTGTGTATAAACCCTCTCGAGCCTTTTTGACCTTTGGTGGGCTTAAATGTCTCTATCCGTATAGCCGTACTATACTTATGGATAATATATGTATTCCGACTAATTTAGTCAAGTATTAGAAATACCAAATACAAGAAATATCTTAAAATACTAAAAAACCTTTGAAATCAACAAGATCCCCGGAAAAAATATGCCTGAAGTGATCTTCAATGGGCCCGATGGCCGCCTCGAGGGACGTTACAGTCACTCAAAAGTCCCCGGTGCCCCCATAGCCCTTATTCTCCATCCGAATCCCCAGCACGGCGGAACCATGAATAACAAAGTGGTTTATTCCATGTATCAGTCCTTTGTAAAAAGGGGCTTTTCAACGTTGCGCTTTAATTTCCGTGGCATTGGTCGTTCACAAGGTGAGTTTGACAATGGCATTGGCGAAATGAGCGATGCCGCCTCGGCGCTGGATTGGCTGCAATCACACAACCCCAGTGCCAGCTCCAGCTGGATTGGCGGATTTTCATTTGGTGCATGGATTTCAATGCAGTTAATGATGCGCCGTCCAGAGATAAGCGGTTTTTTATCCATTGCCCCACCGGCAACCCAGCATGATTTTTCATTTCTGGCCCCCTGCCCGGCATCGGGATTAATAGTTCATGGCGACAAGGATGAATTGGTTGCGGTGGAAGATGTAAATAAATTGGCGGCAAAGCTAAAAAGCCAAAAAAACATTGTGATTGATTATGAAATAGTCCAAGGATGCGACCATCTTTTCACCAAGCACATGAAAAAGCTCAATCGCATTGTTGAAGATTATCTCGACAAATCACTTATAAAAGCGGCTTAAATTGTTTACCACCGCTAAGCGGTGAGCCAACACCCGTTGTTCCGGGAAATGAAATAGGCAAATCATAAATCGAACGTAGCGCAAGATAAGCAAATGCCTGCGCCTCCATGGCATCTGAGCTCCAGCCAATTTCATCTGCGCTTTTGACGTTACCCGCAAGTGCGCCCTTTAGCGCATCGACCAATGCCAAATTATGACAGCCACCGCCGCATAACACCCAATTGGATGGAGGGCTAGGAAATGCGCCTTCGGCTTTTTTAACGGCACCCGCAATAAACCCAACCAATGTTGCCGCCCCATCTTCGGGAGAAAGATCGCCAAGCGCATCGGTATTAAAATCGAGCCGATCCAATGATTTTGGCCCGGGCATTGAAAAATATGGATGGGAAAGCATGGTGGCAATTATTTCATCGTTTGCTTTTCCGCTAATTGCTAATGCACCGCCTTCATCAAATTTGTTTCCAGTTTTTTCAAATACCCAGTCATCAAGCAGCGCATTGCAAGGCCCGGTATCAAGGGCGATTAATTCATTTTTGGCATCAATAAACGTAACGTTGGCAATACCGCCCAGGTTAAGCACCGCAACCGGTGGGGTTAAATCATCCATGCCGCGCGCCATACCTTTGGCGAGTGCCTGATGATATATGGGAACCAGCGGTGCGCCCTGCCCACCCATGGCAACATCGTTGCTGCGAAAATCGGCGACCACCGAAACGCCGATTGTATCGGCCAACGTCTGAGCGTTTCCTATCTGGTGGGTAATTTTAGCACCCGGATCATGAAAAACCGTGTGACCGTGAAAGCCAATAATATCGACCTCATCAACGCTAAGGTCATACATATCCATAAATTGAAGAACCGCCTGAATGTGAAGATGGGTTAATTCATCCTCCACCGCTTCAAGCTCAGGGGTGCCTAGCCATTTAGACCCCAGAACCGATCTGAGCCTTTCGCGGAAATCATCGTCGTAGGCAAAAGTAGCCGCCGGGCCAAACTGCACGGCTTTTTCCCCGTCGCTACGAATAACCGCCACATCCATGCCATCAAGCGAGGTTCCGCTCATCAAGCCAATGGCCAGACGAATGGGTTTATCCCCCAAGGACGGAATATTTGTTTGGCTGGTGGCGTTCATGGCCTTGTTTAGCTTCCTTAAGTGAGGTTAGGTTAACCGGGTCTTGGTATTATTAATGACATTGTGCTAAGTAGCCGCAAATCTTGCAATAGCGTCTTTCGGGCATAATACACTGGGGCCACGAAAAAACCGTGGAATGGCATAAATGACAGAGCATAAGTCAGATTTCATCAAAACCGTTGTTGATCGCGGCTACCTGCACCAATGCACCGATATGGATGCGCTGGACAAGCTGGCCACAGACGGAATTGTTAGTGCCTATATCGGTTTTGATTGCACCGCATCTAGCCTGCATGTGGGCTCGTTGTTACCCATAATGATGCTGCGCATCCTGCAGCAAAGCGGGCACAAACCCATAGTATTAATGGGCGGCGGCACAACAATGGTCGGCGATCCATCGGGCAAAGATGAAAGCCGCCAGCTTTTAAATGAAGAAAAAATCAACGCCAACATGGCATCGATCAAAGAAGTTTTCTCCCGTTTTCTTAAATTTGGTGACGGGCCAACGGACGCGGTAATGGTAAATAATTCCGATTGGCTGAAGGAGCTAAATTATATTGAATTTTTGCGGGATTACGGGAAACATTTTTCCATAAACCGGATGCTTTCATTTGATAGCGTAAAATTACGCCTTGAGCGTGAACAGACGCTTTCGTTTCTTGAATTCAATTATATGATTCTTCAGGCTTATGATTTCTTGGAATTAAACCGCAGAAGCAAATGCGCCCTGCAAATGGGCGGGTCGGATCAATGGGGAAACATCGTAAACGGTGTTGAGCTAACCCGTAGAGTCGACGGCAAAGAAACATTTGGGCTGACGACCCCACTGCTAACCACCGCGTCCGGCGCCAAGATGGGCAAAACCGCATCCGGTGCCGTATGGCTGAACGCAGATATGTTGAGCCCTTATGATTACTGGCAATACTGGCGCAACACCGAAGACGGTGACGTTGGGCGTTTCCTTAAATTATTTACCGAATTATCGATAGAAGAAATAGCGGAGCTTGGAAAATTAGAAGGTGCCGAAATAAACGAGGCCAAGAAAAAACTGGCGTTCGAGGCAACGGCTATGGCCCACGGTATTGACGCCGCCAATGCGGCCGCCGAAACCGCCAAAAAAACGTTTGAAGAAGGAAAGCTGGGCAGTGATTTACCATCATTTGATATAGCAAAATCTGATTTAGATGCTGGCGTTCAAATGTTTGATGCGTTGTGCCGGGCCGAACTTTGCACCAGTAACGGCGAGGCCAAGCGCCTTATAAAAGGTGGTGGCGCCAGATTAAACGACAAACAAATAACAAGCGAAACCGAAACAATTACATCTGCCGACCTTAACCAAGACGGCGTTATAAAGCTTTCTTCCGGAAAAAAACGCCACGCCCTTTTGCGCGCGGTTTAATTACTTTTTCTTGGGCCTATTTCTTTTTCCTTGCCGCTACCGCTGAATATTCCACGAAGAACACCCGGGGCTAATGCCGACATGGGATTAAAATTAATTTCAAGCTTATCGCCTTTATTTTTCATACTATAGGTTGCGGCAAAAATACCGCTGCCTTTTTCCGGGCCGGAAAGTATTTGACCGATAATCGGAATATTGCCAAGCAACGAATTAATTGCGTATGCCGGCACCACCGTTCCTTCGATATCAAGCGATTTTCCCCTGAAATCGGCTTTGCCGCTGGCGGTTATACCGATGGAGGGACCGGATGTTCTGGCATCTTTTATTTTAAGCGCCCCCTTGTTGAGAGAAAACGGAACCTCGAGAATATCAAAGTTCAGGCCCTCACCCTGAAGCGCATCAAGTATGCCAGTTAGCGAAAGCACACCCACCAGATTTGCCAATGCCGGAGCCTCTTTCAAGGCATAATCATGAACCTTTAAAACACCTAAAAGCGGCGCATCTTTGCTGGTTCCTTTGTAGGTCGCCTCAAGGCGTAATTTACCGCCAATTAGCAAATCATAAATATCCAACGCCCTTAGCGCGGCCCCGGCATCATTGGAAAGTATGCCAAAGCGCCTTTCGTTTCTTTCCTCATATGTTTCGAGGCGGATATTTATGGATTCTTTTTCACCAACCCGGCCTTGCATATCTATTTTTTTCCATAGCTTGCCTTCGCGGTAGACGGTGCCGATAAAATCATGCACGGCACGATTTTTTCCCAACCACAGCGTTCTGAAATCGGCGGCGCCTGAAAATACAAATTCAGCTTCATCCAATGCCGCATCGGCAGAATCTTTTCTTGTGCCTAGCAAATCATCCCACAAAACGCTTGCGTCGAATTCATCGCCCATAAAGGACACTTCCCATGTGCCATCATCATGGGGAACTAACGAACCTGACATTGAAGTCCGCCGGCTAATTGCTTTTTCAATATTTATTACGTCAAGTTTTCCATCTTCACGAAATGCAACCGAGCCGCTTACATCCAGTTCGGGCGCGCTAATTTCAAAAGAAGGTATCTCAACCGGGATTTCGCCTTTTAATCTTAATTCAAGCACCGCCGTTCCGGGAACGCCTACCTTTTTCGACCAACCCAATTCTGGTGCTGCCATATGTATATTTACAAGATCAAGCCGCGCCGAAAGTGACCTAGTATCATCGCCGAATACTGTATAGCTTACGTTTGCCTCTGCGCCGCCGTTTATGTAATTGCCAATAAGTTCAGGAACAACAATTCCCATATCACCTAAACCCAAAATATTATCAATTCGCCCGGTAAGTTCATACTTGTCGCGAAAAATTGCCTCTGCTGCAAAATCATGTCGCCACAATAAACCAACTGGAACACCGCCAAGCTGTGCTGTTCCTACGGCATTCATCTCTGCATTATTTACTTCTAGTTGCAGGTTTCCCATGGATAAATTGCGTTCAAAAAGTATTTCTGAAAATTCTGCATCAACAAGATTTGCCGTTGCGCTTACGCTTACGTCACTAACCCTAAGGTCTTTTCTGAATGGAAAATGAATCTTCAGGTTTGTTTCTACTGTACCCGACGTTTTTTTCGGATCTATTCCGATTACCTCGGCAAAATTAAGCGGGTCATGGTCAATCAGTGCCAATGCCCCAGATATGGAACCAGATAAATCCAAATCAAAATCAGCAATGGGATCATCGGTGTTTAATTTAGTAAAATGAATATCGCCAACGTTTGGGGTTACACCATTATAACTATCTGCACTGCTAACGTGGATATCAAAACTATCGCTATCAAATGTCGCCACGCCCCTGGCGCCTGTTACCGCGGGCATTGGCGGCAGGTAATTTATGGTTACGTCTTGTCCTTCTATGCTCCCTTCCAGGGTATCAAGCCGCACTCCATCTTTATCAGAAACAAGAGAAACAACCATCTCGGCCTTTGGAGAAATACCCTTTGGCATATGTTCCAAAACCCACTTTCTGGCATCAGGTGCAACAATTCGTGGCCAATAACGCTCTAGCCCCACAAGGGACATATTATTTAAAACACCAGAAAGTCCCAGTGATATTGCGCCCGGTGTTTCAGCAGAAACCACTGTGCCCGGCCAATTAACTCCATTTATCTTGGCCCGTATTTTTGCAACTGGGCCGCCTAAATCAATTTCGGCACCTTCAATTTCGACCCTGCGTTCTTCACCCATATAGCGCCCGGCCAAACTTAATTTTTTAAACGGCATTTCCATATCTAACGGTGAAGGCAAATAAATTGTTTCACCATCTGCCAATTGAACATCAAAATTATTTATTTCAATGTTTCGATATTTACCATCAAAGCGCCCAGTCGCGTTCAGGCCATCAACCTTTATCCGTTGGGCAAATGGTAATAAATTAAACTTGGAAGCAAGCGGAACTGAAAGTGATATGTGGCCAGCTTCGCCGGTTAAATCAAAGCCAACGCCTTCGATATTGCCATCGGTTTTAGTGCTTAACGTAACGGTTCCAGATAATGGAATATCAACGGTAGAAACAAAATCAATTTGCGGAAGCAGTCCTGCCAACGATGACGGATTTAACGAGCTAAAGCTAATCCCAAGGTCAATGCGATGCAGATTGCTATAAAAAGACCCTATAACCGACAGATTGGCTGTTTTGCCGTCCACATCAACACCAAGGTCAAGCTCAGCTTCTAGGCCATTATCAGAACGCCTTATCCTTGCATCTGCCATTGGTGCGTGCCACGTAACGCCAGTCATATTGTCAAGGTATGTAAGCTGGCCTGAAACAATATTTACCCGCGAAAGATAGCTCATCGGGTGTAATTCATTTTGTTGCTGCAACATTGCCCCAAGAATTTTTGTTACAAACCCACCCGATCCACCTTCGCTTTTTGGGCCTCCTTCAAAGCCAAGTTCAAATTCACCAGTCATGCCACGCACAACCAAAAGGTCGGGGCCAAAAAATTCAATGCTTCTTGGGGCAATAATTCCTTTGATTAGCGCACTGGCACTGAACGATATTGAAACCTCAGGAACCGATGCTATCTTTCCGCCATCTGTTAATGATGCCTGCATATTGACCATGCGAATATCAAGCGTTCGCTCCCAACCCGCCCATGTAAGGATGGTATCGTCTAGGGTTATGGATATGGTTCCGTCATGCAATTCGTTCAGTGAGCTTTGTAGCACGGGCGTAAGAAATGACAGGGATACAGGCCCAGTGCTAAGACGCCATGCCGCAAACAGGGTGGCAATAAAAATTCCCACACCCAGACCACCTGCAATCTGTATTATGGATCTTAATGTTCGTCTGAGCAGTGGACTTCCCCCTGTGTCCCGAGGCATTCTAACTAACGGGACATTAATCATAATGGATAAATAGAAATATGCACTTTTTTGGCTTTAACCCCAAGCATATACCCACACTCACCCATGGTGCTCGAGCTGATGGTGCCCGGGCTGATGGTGGATGGGAAACGCTGGGCCAGCGCACAGCAGACGATGCGGATCTTAGCCGAGCCAAAGAATTGCTCGAAAAAGACCCCATAGCCGGACGTTTGGCCAGCTCTATCTTTGCCCACAGCCCATTTTTGGGCCATTGCATGCAATCAGACCCTGAATTTATGTTTGAGCTTTTCACCCATGGGCCAGAGGCCTGCCGCGAGAAGGTGCTGGCGGACACCACAAAAGGTGTATTGGAATTAGACGAGGCTGGATTAAAACGCCATCTCAGGATTGCCAAGCGCCGGGTTCAGCTAATGTCGGCCGTAGGCGATATAAACGGAATATGGGACCTTGAGCGCGTTACCGGAACTTTAAGCGAATTTGCCGATAAAGCCGTTTCGGCAACGGCCACGCACCTGCTCAAATCACTAGAAGCCAGAGGAGCCATAAAATTAGCACACCCGGAAAACCCCGAATTAGAATCGGGACTAGTAATTCTAGGATTGGGGAAACTGGGCGGGTGCGAGCTAAATTATTCCAGCGATATAGATATCATTATTTTATTCGATCCCGACCGGGTTAAATGTGAAGAGCCTGAAGAAATGCAAAGTCATTTTGTTAGGCTGGCAAGAAAGATGGTCAATATTTTAGATGACCGCACGGCAGATGGTTATGTGTTTCGTACCGATCTCAGGCTGCGCCCCGACCCGGGATCAACCCCGCCCGCAATTTCTACCATCGCTGCTGAAAGCTATTACGAGTCAATCGGGCAAAACTGGGAACGTGCGGCAATGATAAAAGCCAGACCCATTGCCGGTGATATTGTGGCAGGAAATGATTTTCTAAATTGCTTGAAACCTTTCATATGGCGCAAGTCGCTAGATTTTGCAGCGATTGACGATATCCATTCCATTAAGCGTCAAATAAATGCCCACCGTGGTGGTGAAAAAATTAAACTTTACGGGCACAATGTAAAGCTTGGACGCGGCGGCATCAGAGAAATAGAATTTTTTGCCCAGACCCAACAATTAATATGGGGCGGACGAAATAGAGACTTACGCACCGCACCGACACAACCGTCCCTTCGGGCGCTTAGCACCGCTGAAAAAGTAACAACCGAAGACGCCGAAAAACTTATCAGTGCCTATCGGTTTTTGCGCAAGGTAGAGCATCGCCTGCAAATGGTTAATGATGAACAAACCCATTCTTTGCCCGATAACGATGAAGGCATATCCGAGATAGCCGCATTTTTAGGTTTTGAAGACGGCGAAATATTTTCAAAAGAAATATTAAAAACCATGCAAACCGTAGAATCCGTTTATGCAAATCTTTTTGAAGAGGCACCTTCATTGAGCTCTGAAGGGAATGGCGATGAGCAGGGTAATTTGGTTTTTACCGGTGGTGAAAGCGATCCAGAAACACTAAAAACTCTTGCCAAGCTTGGCTACACAAACGTTGATGCAATAGATGTAACCGTTCGCGGCTGGCACCACGGACGCTATCGTTGCACTAGATCCAGCCGTGCAAGGCAGCTTTTAACCGAACTGATGCCAATAATATTGGGTGCCTTTGGCCGCACCAGCGAGCCCGACAATGCGTTCATGCGTTTTGATAAATTCCTTTCCCGTCTGCCATCCGGCGTTCAGCTTTTTTCGATGTTTCAAGCCAACCCCGACCTGCTTGATCTTATTGCAGAAATAATGGGAACCGCACCCAGACTGGCGGAACACCTGTCACAAAAAGTTGGCATCCTTGACGGGGTTTTAAGTAGTGATTTCTTTGACCCCCTACCGGAACTGGATGATTTAAACAAAGATCTTGAGCGCACATTGATTGATGCTACCTGCATGGAAGATGCCCTTGATATAACCAGACGCTGGGCCAAAGACAGAAAATTTCAAATAGGGGTGCAGGTTCTTCGTAGAACAATTAACGACCACGGCTCGCAGTTGGCGCTTTCAAATGTAGCCGAAGCACTTATTCATGCCCTGCAGCCACGGGTCGAAGATGACTTTGCCGCAAACCATGGCCGCATAAATGGTGGCGGTATAACAATAATCGCATTTGGTAAAATGGGCGGACGGGAAAAAACCCCTACTTCCGATCTTGATCTAACTTTTGTTTATGATTTTGACAAATCGGTTGAACAATCAGATGGCACCAAGCCATTAGCCCCAAGCCAATATTTTTCCAGACTTAGCCAGCGCCTGATAAACGCCCTTTCCGCACCAACTGCCGAAGGTGCGCTTTATGAGGTTGATATGCGATTGCGGCCATCGGGGGCATCTGGACCAATTGCAACAACGCTGGAAAGTTTTGCAGCTTATCAAAAAAATGATTCTTGGACATGGGAACACATGGCCCTGACAAGGGCGCGTACAATTTCAGGGCCGAAACAACTCCAACAATCATGCGCGGCGGTGATTAAGGGGGTGCTAACGGCAAAGCGTGATGGAAAAAAACTTGTAACTGATGTGGCGTCCATGCGTGAACAAATTTACAAAGAACATGGCACCGATACCCCGTGGGCAATAAAACATTACCGTGGCGGGTTGGTTGATGTTGAATTTATTTCACAGTACCTGCAATTATTACACGCACACGATAACCCAAATATTCTTTCTGTTAATACGCGCTCAGCCCTTATCAATCTGGGTGAAGCTAAATTATTAAAAGATGATGTGGTAAAAAAATTAGTAGAAGCCCTGGACCTATGGCAATCGGTACAAGGGCTTGTCAGGCTGACAGCTATTTCTGAATTTCGTAAAAAACGCGATTACACAATGCCTGAAAGTTTGTGCAAAATATTCTGCCACATGGCAGACGTTAAAAATATTGAAGAACTAGAAGAAAAAATGAAAAAAACTGCCACATCGGTGGTGAAAATATATGATGAAATCATTCAACATCCAGCCGATGCGGTGGCAATAAAATAAAATAATAATTTGGCATAAAGTAACATTAAGCAAAACCTATGGTGCCGTATGGGAAAGCAGGTTCAAAGGTGATTTAAAGCCACCTTTTGCCCATTATCTGAGGGCAAGGGTGGGAATGGACACAAGATATTATGACCATGTATCATAAGCAATTAGGGCCAATTATTTAATTTTGTAGGCAAACGCATGAGCGACAAAAAAAACAAAGAAACCAAACCGGAAATTGCACCCGAAGACACCCCGCCAGAAGGCCCAGAAGGTAAAGATGGCGAAGAAATTGAAGCTGACGAGCTGCCCACCGGGCCAATCGCAATTATTCGGCAAAAATTAAAACTTATATTAATTGGCCTTGGCGTGGTTGCGATAATTGCCGGCGCAGTCGGAATTTATTTTTCAGGTCTTGGCAAGGTTGTTTCAGATTCATTATCTGGAACACCAATGGCAAAGCTAGAATTACCGGAACCGTCAATACTTCACGATATGCCGGTAATTACGGTTGACCTTAAGCCCAGCGCAAAACGAAAAAGAGCGTTTATAAAATTTGCAATGACCGTAGAGGTATATGGCGAAAGTGGACGCGACAAGCTTATATCCGAAGAAGCAAAAATTCTTAATTCGGTACAAGAATTTCTACGCGACCAAACATTCGAGGACGTTTCCGGAAAGACGGGATCAATAAAACTGCGCAAGGAAATGATAGAGGCAATAAATAAATCTATCGCCCCGGAAAAAGTTATAACCGTTCTTTTCAAGGAAATACTGGTTCGTTAATCTTGGCCAGCTTCCTCGCCTTTAACCCCCCTCGGCTTCGCCGCCTTTAACCCTATGCGCCAATGCCGCTTCCATAAACTGATCAAGATCGCCATCCAATACCGCAGATGTGTTTGAAGTTTCAACATTGGTACGGGTATCTTTTACCATCTGATAGGGCTGCAAAACGTACGAGCGTATTTGATGGCCCCAGCCGATGTCGGTTTTTGCATCGTGTTGGGCTTGGGATGCTTCTTCGCGTTTTTGCAATTCCGCTTCATAAAGGCGCGCCTTCATCATGCTCATGGCGGCAGCGCGGTTTTTATGCTGTGAGCGATCACTTTGACATTGCACCACAATGCCTGTTGGCAAGTGGGTAATGCGAATTGCACTATCTGTCTTGTTAATATGCTGCCCACCGGCACCAGAGGCGCGATAGGTATCAATACGCAAATCTTTATCTACAATTTCAATATCAATATCGTCATCAATTTCCGGATAAACCCAAACCGATGTGAAGCTGGTATGCCTGCGCGCAGATGAATCGTATGGCGAAATACGAACCAAACGGTGAACCCCGCTTTCGGTCTTTAACCAGCCATAGGCATTTAGACCGCTTACTTTAATGGTTGCTGATTTTATGCCCGCCTCTTCGCCTTGGCTTTCTTCTAACCATTCGGCTTTACAATCATGGGCTTCGGCCCAGCGCACATACATACGCATTAGCATTTCCGCCCAATCTTGGGCCTCGGTGCCACCGGCACCGGCGTGAACTTCAAGGAAGCAATTATTTTTGTCGGCTTCACCGGAAAGAAGGGTTTGCAGTTCTGCTTTTTCACCCCTTGCCCGGGCATCGAATAATGCCGCCTCGGCCTCGGCTATTATTTCGTCATCGTCCTCAAGCTCGCCCATGGCAATCAATTCAACATTATCGGCAAGCTCTGCCGCCAAATTATCAATTTCTTTTATCTGGGCATCAAGGCCAGTGCGTTCACGCATAAGGGCTTGGGCTTTGGTCGAATCATTCCATAGGTCAGGATCTTCGGCTAATGCGTTTAATTCGTCCAAGCGAAGGCAAGCATTGTCGTAGTCAAAGATGCCTCCTTAACAGTTCCAACGACTGCTTAATGGCTTGGGTGGCTGCTTCTGTTTCGGCACGCATTGTGGCTGGTGTACCCCGCATAAAAATAATTAAACTGAAAGGTTTTTAGCCCCAAGCAAGCATCTTAAGCAAGCGCCTAATGCACCTAACCCTAATAAAGCCCACCAGTTCCAGCCTCTGGATTACCGGCCCTGTCTTCGGCAGATACGCCAAGAACCACTGATTGCTCCTTAGGCACGGTACCGTTTTTAAACGCTTCCCATATTACACTTTTTTCACCGGGAAGTGCCGGAAGTCGAGACGTGGCGTGGACCCGTACCATGCGAATGCCGGGCGGAATACGAAACGGGGTTTCAGGGGCATTTTTTAATGCACCGGTCATAAACGCTTTAAATATAGGTGCTGCAACAGATGCGCCCTGTTCACGAGGCCCAAGCGACCTTGGTTCGTCAAACCCAGTAAACACACCAACCGCAAGGTCGGGGGAAAAGCCCAGAAACCATGCATCGTTTGCATCATTGGTGGTTCCGGTTTTTCCCGCCAATGGTTTTCCTATCGACCTTAGACTTCGCCCCGTTCCGCGCTTAACCACGCCTTCAAGCATTGAAACCATCTGATATGCGCTGGCCGGATCTGTTATTTGGGCGCGGTTATCAGGAATTTCCGGAACCGCTTGCCCTGTCCATGAAACTGCTTGGCAATCACTGCATTGACGCCTGTCATGGCGAAATACGGTTTGCCCATTACGGTTCTGGATGCGGTCAATAAAAGTCGGGGTTATTTTTTTACCGCCGTTGACCAACATTGAATATGCATTAGTCAAATTTAGAAGCGTTGTTTCACCCGCGCCCAATGACATTGAAAGTTGGTTGGGAAGACCTTTGGCAATACCAAAAGCGTCTGCGTATTTAATTATTTTTTCCATGCCAACCGTTTCTGCCAAACGAACCGTCATAAGGTTACGAGATTTTTCTAGCCCCAGCCGCATGGTAGACGGGCCATAAAATTTCTTGGTGTAGTTTGCTGGTCGCCATTTAGGCAGCCCCGGCCCTTGGTCAATAACAAATGGTGCATCTAAAATAAGCGTAGATGGTGTAAACCCGGAATCAAGAGCCGCCAAATATACAAACGGCTTGAAGGCTGAGCCCGGCTGACGCCTAGCTTGGGTTACGCGATTAAATTGGCTTTTAGCATAATCAAATCCACCAACCATGGCCAACACTCGCCCGGTGTGCGGGTCTAGTGCTACAAGCGAACCTTCGATTTCCGGTATTTGCCTTAAAGAAAATGTTGCTGGTGGATAGGCGGTAGTTTTTTGTTCTTTGCCTTTGCCAGTAACATAATTGCTAACCGCTTCGACCAGAACCACATCGCCAATATTAAAAACGTCTTTTGGGGCTTTTATGCCGGGGCCGCGTTTCTCGCCCTTTATCCACTGGCGCGCCCATTTAATTTCACGCAACGGAACTGTCCCGCCATCGCCGCCTTTTATCAATATCTTGGCATCAGTTTCGCCCACCGCAGTAACTACGGCCATCTTCCATTTCCCGGCACCACGGGGGGCCTCCATACGGGCAAGGGCGCTAGCAAAGCCGCCGTTGATTGTTTTGGCCGGGTCTATGGTCGCAAGCGGGCCTTTCCAGCCATGCCTGCGGTCATATGACATCAAACCCTGACGCAAAGCTTTAATGGCAATTTCCTGCAGGCGTGGCTCAAGCGTTGTGTGGACCGAAAGCCCGCCTTCATAAAGGCGGTTTTCGCCAAACTTGTCCGCCAATTCACGGCGCACTTCTTCGGCAAAATCATCAGCCGTTACATATTCTGTTGGCGAGCGGGAACGCACGGTTAATGGTTCGGCTTGGGCTTCTATTTTTTCTTCTTCTGTGATGAGATCTTCATTTTCCATTCTGGAAATAACCCAATCACGTCTGTCTTTGGCGGCAACCGGGTTGCGAGTCGGGTTATAATTATTTGGTGCTTTCGGAAGAGCGGCCAAGAACGCAGCCTCGGCCACGCTTAAACCATCAAGTGGTTTGTTAAAATAATTCATTGCTGCTGCGGCCATACCATAAGAGCCTTGGCCTAAATATATTTCGTTCATGTAGAGCTCTAAAATACGGTCTTTTGAAAAAGCACGCTCAATTCTAAATGCCAAAATCGCTTCTTTGGCTTTTCTAGATAACGAAACCTCGTTGGTAAGCAGGAAATTCTTTGCAACCTGTTGGGTAATGGTTGATGCGCCAACTGGCCTACGTCCGGTTCCATAATTTTTTACATTCTGAACTACCGCGCGTGCCACGGAAATGAAATCAACCCCGCTATGGCTGTAAAAATTTTTATCCTCGGCCGCTAGCACCGCATTA
The DNA here is from genome assembly GCA_030638205.1 of Thalassospiraceae bacterium. GTDB lineage: Bacteria > Pseudomonadota > Alphaproteobacteria > Rhodospirillales > Magnetovibrionaceae > DAOVVL01. The sequence continues at coordinate 4,690 of DAOWFB010000039.1, read as the reverse complement.
ATAATTCGCCTAGGCATGGCGCGGATGGGAACAAAGATGCGTTTTTCTGTTGCGTATTCGGCAAGCAACCTGCCATCGCCCGCATGCACACGGGTCATGACCGGTGGTTCATAATCTGCCAATTGTTGATAATCAGGTAGGTCGCTGCCAAAGCTCCAAAACACATAAACAACCCCGCCGGCCCCTATCAGGCCCAGCAAAAACATTGTCCCGGCTAGCGTCAATAATATACGAAGTGGTCGCATTAATGGTTTCCGTGTTGTTTAAAGCTTGCTTCGGCCCGAGTGCATCATAGTCAGCGCAATATAGTCCGGGATAAATCCTATTACACATAAACTAGCAATAAAATATGGCCCATATTTGGCAATAACAGCATTTTTAGGCTTTTAGGGGTGTTTTTAGGGTTAAATCAGCGTATTTGCGCCTCTTGTACGGTGGCAAAATGTCTCTCGACCCCTTTGGCTACGGCCCGGGCTAACTTTGCACGGTACTTGCGGCTAAGCAGGTTGCGTTCATCCTGACGATTAGACAAGAACCCCGTTTCCACCAATATGGACGGAAGGTCAGGTGCTTTCAATACCGCAAAGCCGGCAAAGCGGTGGGTGTTTCTAAGCAGCTTTACCTCGCGCTTTAATTCTTTGACCAGATTTTTAGCAACGATTGCCGACTGGTTCATTGATTCGCGCTGAGCAAGATCTATTAAAATGTTTGTGACCTCGGCGTTTTCAGATGAAAGGTCCAATCCGGCAATAAGGTCGGCTTTGTTTTCCTTGTGGGCTAGGGCTGCTGCCTCTTTATCGGATGCCTTGTCCGACAGGGTATAAACCGAAAGCCCGCGGGTTTTAGGATTTTTAATAGCATCCGCATGGATTGAAATAAATAAATCGGCCCCTGCTTCACGGGCCTTGCGCACGCGGTCACGAAGGCGAATAAAAATGTCTCGATTGCGCGTTAGCACAACCTTGAAGCGTCCGTTTTTTTCAATGGCCTTTTTGATGTCTCGGGCCATTGCCAAGGTTATGTTTTTTTCATAGGTGCCAGATACACCAATTGTACCAGGGTCAACGCCACCATGGCCGGGGTCGAGCATGATTACCTTTTTTCCCACTGGTTTTGGTTTCTTTATCGGCATGGGTATGGATGCATTTTGAATTTCAGCCACACTGGGCTGGCTCGCCTTGGCCTGGGCTTTGCGTTGGGCAAGCCCTTCAAGGAAAACTGTTTCAGTTGTGGAAACCAGATCTATTACCAACCTGTGAAATTGCACTCCGCTGCCCTTTACCGGTTTTAAAATAAATGCTTTTTGAACCTCCATCGGGCCATTTGCATCTATAACCATGCGTGATGTGCCGGGGGTAAAAAGACCGTAGCGAAATCTACTCATCAGGCCCTTTTTCTGTGTTTTTGCGTTTTTAGTCAGGTTCCAGCCGACTTCTGGCAAATTAACTACCACCCGATAGGGTGCCGGCAGGGTAAAAATGGAAAAATGGACATTACGGTCAATATCAAGAACCACTCGGGTTTTTGAGCCATGAAGACCAACCCGAACATCGCTAATAATGGGATTAGGCGCATTTGCAGGCGTTTCGGCCATAGAGCTCGAAACGCTAAAAGCCACAATAAATGAAGCTAATATTATGAAAACAAATGATTTTACAGCTATAGGCATACTACGTTCAAATCCTGATTGCGGCTATATATCCTAGATTTAGGCCAATATTCGGTCAATTTCATTCATTTTTCATTAAAGGCTGCTGCTCAATTTAGAGCAATTTAGCCCAAGAAAATCAATGAGGTGACAATAATATATCGGGGATATGCCAATAATATTATTGTCGAACCAATTTCCTGCGGTTATGTTGATAGTCACCGAAGGGTTCGGCTCGGATTTTATCGATTTTCGGCCAGGAAGCAGAGGAAAGACCAAGCTAGCTAAGTCTAAGTAAGCTAAGTATGTCTGGTTTTCCAAATTGTTTAAAGGTTTCGCGTCCGGCCGGACGCATCTAGCCCGAACCACTCGGAACTACAAGACCAAGCCATGCCTGATCGGTGCTGCCGATCAGAATGGTTATTGGTTCGTGTAACAAAGTTTAACCGAGGTGTTTAATCCATGCCGGGCATTACCCAGCGCACCATAGCTTCAGTATATAATTCTGCCATTTTGGCGGATGAAGCATTATTGCGTGCGCCCGGCACACCTAAAAAATTAGTCTCTCCGACACATCCCGCAATTAAAAAATGCGGCGCAAATGATGTGGGGAGCCTTAGGAGTCAAAAAATAAATGTCAAACAAACGAATGTTAATCGATGCCGCCCACCCGGAGGAAACACGGGTTGTCGTGCTCGACGGAAGCCGGCTTGAAGATTTTGATGTAGAGGTTGCTTCTCGTAGGCAGCTAAAGGGCAACATATACCTAGCCAAAGTTATTCGTGTAGAACCGTCTTTACAGGCGGCCTTCGTGGATTACGGTGGCAATCGTCACGGGTTTTTGGCCTTCAGCGAAATCCATCCAGATTATTATCAAATACCCGTTGCTGACCGCGAGGCTCTTGCCGCGGCTGAAGCTGATGCGCTTGAAAAAGAAATGCTGGCCGACGAAGAAGTTGTCGAAGCTGAGGATTCGGATAGTTCAGATAATTCTGGCGAAGAAGCTGAAACAGAAACCAATAAAGACGATGACGAAAGTTCTGAAAATAGTAACGGTGAAACTGAAACGCCTGATAATATTGACGGTAGCGATAGCAATAGCGAAGGCGACAGCAACGAAGATAGCAATGAAGCCAAAACCGAAGCTAAAAATGGCGACGAAGAAGAAAAGGCCAAAGGTAAAAATGTTGAAACCGTTGGCGGCGATGAGGCCGAGGTAGCACGGCCACGGCGCAAAACTCCAGATTTTCGTCAATACAAAATTCAGGAAGTAATCAAACGCCGTCAGGTAATACTGATACAGGTTGTAAAGGAAGAGCGCGGAAACAAAGGTGCTGCGCTCACCACATATATTTCGCTGGCTGGACGTTACTGTGTGCTTATGCCAAACACCGCACGCGGTGGCGGCATTTCTCGCAAAATTACCAATGCAAAAGATCGCAAACAGCTTAAATCAATTTTAAATGAACTGAACATACCCGATGGCATGGCGGTAATTTTACGCACCGCTGGCATTGGGCGAACCAAAACCGAAATAAAACGAGATTTTGAAAATCTTGAAAAGCTATGGAACGGGGTTCGCGATACAACGCTTAAATCAACCGCGCCAACGCTGGTACATGAAGAAGGCGATGTAATAAGACGCACTCTTCGCGATCTTTATACCCGTGACATAGAAGAAGTAATAGTCGAAGGCGACGAAGCATATCGCACCGCCAAAGATTTTATGAAACTGCTCATCCCCAGCCATGCCAGGCGGGTTAAGCAATACAAAGACAGTGAAATTTCACTTTTCCGCAATCATGGTGTGGAAGACCAAATGGATGCCGCCCATAACCCGGTGGTTACAATGAAATCTGGTGGTTATATCGTCATCAACCCAACCGAAGCGCTGGTGTCAATTGATGTAAACTCAGGCCGTGCCACCAAAGAACGCAACATCGAAGAAACCGCACTTAAAACTAACATCGAAGCTGCCATAGAGGTCGCACGACAATTGCGCTTGCGCGATCTTGCCGGTCTTATCGTTATCGATTTTATCGATATGGATATGAACAGAAACAACATAGCGGTTGAACGTAAACTAAAAGAGGCGCTTAAATTTGACCGCGCGCGCATTCAGGTTGGGCGCATTAGCGCATTTGGCCTGATGGAAATGTCACGTCAGCGCATGCGTCCAAGCTTGCTTGAGACCAGCTCAGAACCGTGCCCTTATTGCGCCGGAAGCGGGGTTAGGCGTTCAACCGAATCAACCGCTCTGGTAGTCCTTCGGGCGATTGAAGAAGAAGGCGGAAATCACCGTGCCAGTGAAATTACGGTTCATGTTCCAACGGCGGTTGCGCTTTACATCCTAAATCAAAAACGCGAAGCAATTGGCGAGCTGGAAGCTAAATACAAAATAAAGGCCCTGCTTTCTAATGATGACTCGCTGGTTCCGCCTGATCTTCGTTTGGAAAGAACCAAAAATCTTGAGGGTGAGGCCATATCTGAAATGGTCTCCACAAGACGCGAAGAAGGTGTGGTGGAAGAAAGCGGCAAACGTCGCCGTCGCCGTCGTGGACGCAAATCATCAGGTGGTGAAAACGCACAATCAGAAAACAACAAAAACAGCGAAAACAATGAAACCACCGCAAACACAGAAACAAGTTCTGAAAAAACAGCCGAGGGCAGCACAAATGCTGAGGGCGAAGATCGTCCCAAGCGTCGTCGTCGTTCCCGCGGTGGCCGCCGCCGCCGTCGCACATATGATGGCGGGGGTGAGAGCACCGAAGATACGGGTGGCGTAGCAACTTCTGGCGAGGCTCCAGCATCACCAGAAGCATCACCAGACGACAAGAAGTCTGTTACAAATGAGAAATCAAGCGCAACTACTGATGAAAAGCCTAGGCGAAGGCGCGCGCGCAGCAAGAAACCTGCTGAAGATGGTGAAAAAGCTGAGGCTGGTAAAACTGAGGCTGGTGAAGATGCGCCTAAGCCTAAGAGAAAAACCGCAGTAAAAAAGAAAGCTGCGGTAAAGAAAAAAGCTGCGGTAAAGAAAAAAGC
>DAOWFB010000010.1 GCA_030638205.1 Thalassospiraceae bacterium | reverse complement strand
TACAAACGTGCCTGCGCGTTTTGACATTTTTACCGGCTCGCCGCCATCCATAAGGTTGACCATTTGGCAGAGCTTGCAATCAAGCGTGCCTTTATTATTGGTTAGAGCTTTGACCGCAGATTGCATGCGTTTGACATAACCGCCGTGATCGGCCCCCCAAACATCAATCATGTCGGCAAAGCCACGGTTAAACTTATCAAGATGATATGCCATGTCGGTAGCAAAATATGTCCACGAACCGTCTGATTTTTGCACCGGGCGGTCAACGTCATCGCCAAAATCGGTTGCTTTGAATAATTTTTGTTCGCGCTCTTCCCAGTCGTCTGGCAATTTGCCTTTGGGTGGTTCCAGCACGCCTTGGTAAATAAGGCCACCGTCAGTTAATTGCTTTAACGCTTCATCGACCTTGCCTGCGCCAACCAGTTTACGTTCCGATGTAAACACATCATGAGAAATTCCCACGACACCAAGGTCGTCTTTTATTAATTCCATCATGGCATCAATGGCAAAACTACGTAACGGTTCCAACCATTCGCTTTCCGGTGCATCTTTCCATTTATCACCATCACGCTTGACAAGGGCTGCCGCCGGTTCTTTTAGGTAATCACCGGGATAAAGACCTTCGGGCATTTCGCCAATGTCTTCGCCCAATGCTTCCCGGTAACGCAGGTGCAATGACCGGGCCAGCACATCAACCTGAGCGCCGGCATCGTTAACATAATATTCCCGCGTCACATCAAACCCGGCCTTTTGCAAAAGCGATGCCAACACATCGCCAAACACCGCACCCCGGCCATGGCCCACATGCATGGGCCCGGTTGGGTTGGCCGATACATATTCCACATTTACTTTTTTCCCCGCCCCCATGGTGGAATTACCGTAATCGGTTCCGGCTTTTAATATGTCGGCCAGACGTGCCTGCCAAAAAGCATCATCAATTTTACAATTAATAAAACCGGGCCCGGCTATTTCTGCGCTGGTTACGCCATCCAGTTTTTCAATTTCGCATTTCAAAATTTCAGCCAGATCGCGCGGTTTCATATTTGCACCCTTGCACAAAACCATGGCGGCATTGGTGGTTATGTCGCCGTGACTTGCATCGCGCGGGGATTCAACCGTTATGCGCGACAGATCAAGGCCCTTGAGCGCATCAAGATTTGTGCAAATGGCGGATACTTCAGCGGTGAAATGTTTAAAAATGTTCATGGCGTTATATCTAAATCTTTTTCATATGGTCGTTTGCCATAGTTTGAATATCAAACAGGCGTGCGTGTTCATCAAGGGCAAAGCGGTCCGTCATTCCGGCAATGTAATCGGTAACCAATCTGGCGGTTTGTTCGGTTTCTGGTTTGCCCGCCAAAACCGACCATTCATCCGGCAGGCATCCCGGATCGCATAAAAACAAATCAAACAGGTCGCCGACCACACGCCTTGCCTTGGCGGTCATGCGGTTGAGTTTGTAATGCCTGTACATATTATTGAACAGGAATTCTTTTAATTCCTTGTCATTTTTTTTCATTGCTTCGGAAAAATCAATAACCGGGGCATCAAATGCCCGTATATCACCGGCAGATTTAGGCTGGGCATCCAAAAGCCGCATCCTTGATTCAATTAAAATGTCTTCAACCATTTCACCTATCAGGCGACGCACGGTTTCATGAATAGTGCGCGACCTATCAAGGCCGGGATAGGTTTTTTCTACATTGGCAAAAGCCCTGCCAACAAAATCAACTTCGCGAATATCGTCTATGGAAAACAGCCCAGCCCGCAGCCCATCATCGATATCGTGATTATTATAGGCAACGTCGTCCGATACGGCGGCGGCCTGTGCCTCGCCCGAAGCAAAGGTAGAAAGTTCCAGATCCTGTAGCTTGGCGTATTCTGTGATTGCCCACGGCAACGGTTTTGCCCCATCAAACCCTGTCAGCGGGCCGTTGTGCTTTACAATGCCCTCCAGCGTTTCCCATGTAAGGTTAAGCCCATCAAACTGGGCATAACGATGCTCAAGCGCGGTTACCACCCTAAGCGATTGCGCGTTATGATCGAACCCACCGTAATCTTCCATACGGGCTTCCATTTCAAATTCCCCGGCATGACCAAATGCGGTATGGCCAAGGTCGTGGGCCAGCGCCAGTGTTTCCGCCAGATATTCAGCCAAGCCAAGTGAACGAGCTATTGAACGGGCAATTTGAGAAACCTCTAACGAATGGGTCAGGCGGGTGCGAAAAAAATCACCCTCGTGGTTTACAAAAACCTGGGTCTTGTATTGCAAGCGACGAAAAGCACCGGCATGGATAATGCGGTCACGGTCACGCTGAAAGCATGTCCGGGTCTCGCTTTCGGGCTCGTCATAAAGGCGACCACGGCTGGTTTCAGGCGTGCAGGCATATGGAGCCAAACCTGTAATTGTATCTGTCATGGGCGAAAACTACCCTCCTTAAGCCCCCTTAACAAAGGAGAAATTGACATTTAACCTATGGACACTACATCTAAGGGGACAGTTGGGGTGTATGTGGGCTATAATTGACCCATAAATACAGCAAAAACAGCAGAGAATAGGCCATTAACAAATGCCGGACACCGCAACAGCAACCGATTCCATCCAAATAGGCCAAGGTGCGATTACGCGCATAGCTCAATTGATTGAGGCCGATGGCAACCCCAACATGATGTTAAGGGTTGGCGTAACCGGCGGTGGCTGTTCTGGGTTTCAATATCAATTCAGTCTTGATGAAAAAATAAACGACGATGACCGCATCTTTGAAGAAGACGGCATCAAGGTGGTGGTTGACGAAACCTCCATTCCGTTTGTTGCGGGTGCTACGCTTGATTTCAAAACCGACCTTATGGGTGCTTATTTTGCGATGAGTAATCCCAATGCCGATAGCACCTGCGGGTGTGGCTCGTCTTTTTCTGTTTAAAGAACGCGGTACAATCAATTGAAAATTGCCACATGGAACGTTAATTCCCTAAAGGCGCGGTTGGAGCACGTACTTAAGTGGTTGGGCGAATTTCAGCCCGATGTGGTTTTGCTACAGGAACTAAAAGGGCTAGAAGAAATATTTCCCCAGATGGAAATAAAATCCGCCGGATACGAAACAGCCGTAGTTGGACAAAAAACATATAACGGCGTTGCTATTTTATCCAAACACCCTATCGAGGTTACCCAAACCAGCCTTCCCGGAAATAAATCCGACGAACAAGCCAGATACGTCGAAGGCATAACAAACGGCGTTCGCGTCGCCAGTATTTATCTGCCCAATGGCAACCCGGTGCCGGGGGAAAAGTTTGATTATAAACTTGAATGGATGGGCCGCCTATTGGCCCACACAAAATCTCTTTTAAAAGACGAAAGCCCGCTGGTGCTAGGTGGTGATTATAACGTAATCCCAAGCCCCAATGATGTTTACAACCCAAAAAAATGGGAGCGCGACGCATTGTTCATGCCGCAATCTCGAAACGCATTTCGTTCGATTACCAATTTAGGATTAACCGACGCCCTTTTGTCCAAGGGTCTGGCTGGGCATTATACATGGTGGGATTACCGCGCTGGCTCATGGCCGCGCGACGAAGGATGCCGCATTGATCATTTATTATTAAACCCAAAGGCTGCTGATTTATTAGTGGATGCAGGCATCGATAAAACGCCACGCGGATGGGAAAAACCATCAGACCACACACCCGCATGGTGCGAGCTAAACATTTAAAAAAATTAATCGTTAAATGCAGTGCGGGTAATTGTATCTAGCAAATCGTGAGCATTAATAGGCTTTTCTAGATAAGAGCTTATGTTGGTTTCCGATGACTTGCTCTTAAGCTCGTCGATGGAATAACCGGTCATCATTATCACCTTTGAAGGCAAACCCATTTCTTCTATCTTTGCGGCAAATTCAGTTCCGGTCATCTCATCCATAATCCAGTCACACAAAACCACATCAGCCGGACGGCGCGATAATAGCGCAAGACCATTTTCTGCTGATCCAGTTACCTCAATATTTGAAATACCAACCGCTTTTAAAATTGTACTGATAAATTTGCAAAAATTAGGGTTATCATCCACCAGCAAAACACGAAGTAAACCCCACTCATTAAATGGAATGTTGCCATCTTTGGAACTGATGAATGGCACTAAGCCAGCTTCTTTTGCGGCATCTTTATTATTGATACAGACATCACGGTATTTTACATCTTCGCCAAGAATGTGTTGGGTCAGCCAGCTTTGTAAAAAACTACCCACATCTTCTAGACTCACACTTTCACGGTCGGCTTCAAAGCTGTGATGAATAGATCGAACTTTGTGAAAAAGTTTTTCATGGAGTGCTTTATGTTCATCAAAGCCTGAAAAACCAACAAGCTCCATCAGTTTTTCTTCACGGGCAAAGTGATATTCTGTGTAGGCTATAAGTGATTCTAAAACACTACTGAGAACGGTTGATTCTTCTTGTTCGGCGATACAGTCATCCACCTGATTTAGAAGATTTATTAGAACCTTGTGATCGGCGTCCACAAAAGGCACACCAATCTCCATATTTTTTGACCATTCTACTAACAAACCACATATCCCTAGAATAAGTTTTTAACTTATGTATTTAATGCAGCAATCAAAAGAGTGTTGCATTACATGCCCTTACGGTTCGCACTTCTAGCATGACGGATAATAAAAAATATCATGCATATGGACTATAAAGGATACGGGGATATTTACTGTTTGTGTTCAACCTGCGATACGTCGCGCATCGCACCACGGTCGGCGCTGGTTGCCAGTGCCGCATAGGCCCTGAGTGCCGCCGTAACCTTGCGCGGACGGTCTTTAACTGGCTTCCATGCCTTTGTTACGCCCTTTGCATCCATTTCGCTGCGACGTTTGGCAAGTTCATCATCGGAAACATCAACGCTAATAGAACGGCCCGGAATATCGATAATAATTGTGTCGCCTTCTTCAACCAACCCAATGGCCCCACCTTCGGCCGCTTCGGGTGAAACATGACCGAGAGAAAGCCCGGATGAGCCACCGGAAAAACGCCCATCGGTTAAAAGTGCGCATTCAGTCTCCAGCCCCATGGATTTTATATAACTGGTGGGATAAAGCATTTCTTGCATACCGGGGCCACCCTTTGGCCCTTCGTAGCGAACCAAAACAACATCACCCGATTTAATAACCCCGCCGAGAATTTTTTCCACTGCCTCGTCCTGGCTTTCGCATATGCGGGCCGGGCCGCTGAATTTAAGTATGGATGCATCAACCCCTGCTGTTTTAACTATGCAGCCTTTTTCGGCGATATTGCCATATAGCACCGCCAACCCGCCATCGGTTGAATAGGCGTGGGCCACATTACGAATGCACCCTTTTTCACGATCCGTATCAAGGCTGGGATATTGTTTGTTCTGGCTAAAGGCAACTTGGGTCGGCACCCCACCGGGGGCGGCACGATAAAAAGTTTCAACCTCGCTATCGTTTGATGAGATAACATCCCATTTGTCTATGGCGTGCCCCAAAGTTTTATCGCCAACCGTCGCAACCGAGCGATCAATTAACCCAACCCGGTCAAGTTCGGCCAAAATTCCGTAAATACCACCGGCACGGTGAACGTCTTCCATGTGATATAGCGGTGTTGATGGCGAAACCTTGCAAAGGTTTGGCACCTTGCGGCTAAGGCGGTCAATGTCGCCTAAATTAAAATCAATTTCAGCTTCCCCGGCAATGGCCAGAATGTGCAAAACCGTATTGGTGGAACCGCCCATGGCAATATCTAACGTCATTGCATTTTCAAACGCAGTCCTTCCGCCGAGGTTGCGCGGAAGAACGCTTTCATCATTGTCTTCATAATAGCGTTTGGTTGCTTCAACAATTGTACGTCCGGCACGAAGGAATAATTCTCTTCTAAATTCGTGCGTTGCAAGCAACGATCCGTTTCCGGGAAGCGCAAGCCCCATGCCTTCGGCCAAGCAGTTCATGGAATTGGCGGTAAACATGCCTGAGCACGACCCACATGTCGGGCAGCTTGAACGTTCGTATTCCATTGCCATTTCATCGGATATTTTTGGATCTGCCGCTTTAACCATGGCATCGATTAAATCAACCGATTGCTCTTCGCCATCAATCACCATTTTGCCGGCTTCCATTGGGCCACCGGAAACAAAAACGGTTGGGATATTAAGGCGCATAGCGGCCATCATCATACCCGGAGTTATTTTGTCGCAGTTTGAAATACAAACCAGCGCATCGGCACAATGGGCGTTGACCATGTATTCAACGCTGTCTGCAATTATTTCGCGCGAAGGCAATGAATAAAGCATGCCGTCATGGCCCATGGCGATACCGTCATCAACCGCAATGGTGTTGAATTCTTTGGCTACCGCGCCCGCTGCCTCGATCTCACGCGCCACCATTTGCCCCATGTCTTTTAGATGGACGTGGCCCGGAACAAACTGGGTAAATGAATTGGCAATGGCAATTATCGGTTTGCCAAAATCATCGTCACCCATTCCGGTTGCGCGCCACAAACCGCGAGCACCAGCCATGTTACGGCCGTGGGTGGAGGTTCGTGATTTATATTCAGGCATGCAGACTTATCCTTGAATTATTTTTATTACTTTTTGCGCTTTAATGGGCTAGAGCCCGGTAGGGATAGTTTAGCCCTGCTTTTGGGTTTTGCACCAGCCTTCTTAGCGTTATCGGGCTTGCCGCCTGCTTTGGCTGCGGTTCTTTCTTTGCGAGATTTCTTGACCTTACCTTTTCCGGGGCCCTTGCCTTTGCCTTGGCCCGGTTTGAATTTTTTTGCCTTCTTTTCCCATGGCTTATTTTCTGTTGGGGTATCGGCTATGTCTTGCTCATCGGATTTTTTAAAGAATTTTGTTTTTGGTTTTTCTGATTTTTTATCCGCAAACGATCTTTTTTTCTTATCAAAAGAAGGCTTGTCAAAAGAAGTCTTGTCGCGTTTTTCGCGCTTATCAAACTGCTTTTCACCCGATGGTTTCGGGGTGCCTTTTAGGCGATCAACGGAAATGGTTTTTTCCATTTTACGTGATGGGCCAAGTGCCTCAAGGAATTTATCTACGCACTTGGAGGTAAGCTCCACATGGGTTTCTTCTTGTTGAATTTTTATTGCGCCAATATCACGCTTGGTTATACGCCCGGCCCGGCAAAGCATGGGCAATATCCAGCGTGGCTCGGCGTTGTGTTTATGCCCAACCGAAAGCGATATCCACACGCTATCTTTAAAATCATCACGTTGTTGTTTGCTGTCGCCGCGCTGCCTGCTCTTGCTTTCTGCGGGCCCACTATCCAACAGTTCTTCGGCTGCGGGCTGTTCTTTGGCGTGCAGGCGCATAAATGCGCCGGCAATTTGTTCTGCGCTGTAACGAGTTAGCAATTCATTGGTAAATGCTTTTTCATCATCGTTTAATGGGTTGCTTAAAGTAGGGTCTTCAAAAATTCGTTCGCGGTCACGCTTTGCAATATCATCAACCGATGGCGGCTTGGCCCATGTTGCGTCAATGTTTGCGTTACTTAATAGCCGTTCGGTACGCTTGCGCCATGTGTGGGGAACAATAAGCACACTAACACCCTTGCGCCCAGCGCGGCCCGTACGCCCGCTTCTGTGCAATAAACCTTCACGGTTTTTAGGAATGTCTGCGTGAATTACCAACTCAAGATTTGGCAAATCAATTCCGCGTGCGGCAACATCCGTGGCGATGCAAACCCGCGCCCGACCATCACGCATGGCCTGCAATGCATGGCTGCGCTGGGCTTGGCTTAATTCACCTGAAAGTGCAACCACCGAAAAACCACGGTTGGTAAAACGTGCGGTCATGTGGTTAACGGTAGCCCTCGTTGCGCAAAACACAATCGCGCTTTTAGCATCAAAATACCTTAGCAGGTTGATGATTGCATTATCCCGGTCATTGGGGGCAACGGTTAATGCGCGGTATTCAATATCAAGATGTTGTTTGCTATCTGATGCGGTGGCAATACGAATTGCATTTTTCTGATAACGCTTAGCCAGCGTTCCAATTGATTTAGGCACGGTTGCCGAAAACATTAATGTTCGACGGTCCTTTGGCGTAGAATCAAGAATATATTCAAGGTCATCACGAAAGCCGAGATCAAGCATTTCATCTGCTTCATCCAGCACCACACCCTTTAGACCCGACGTATCAAACGAACCGCGCTCAATATGGTCGCGCAGTCGACCGGGCGTTCCAACAACAATATGTGCACCACGTGCTAGGTTGCGACGTTCATCGCGCATATCCATGCCACCAACGCATGACACAACGATTGCCCCGGTATATTCATATAGCCATTCCAGTTCGCGCTTGACCTGCAATGCAAGTTCACGGGTTGGGGCAATGGCCAATGCTACGGGGGTCTTTGTCTTAGGGAAGCGTTCAGCCCCATCTAAAAGCGTTGGCGCCAGCGCAATACCAAAGGCTACCGTCTTGCCCGAACCAGTTTGGGCAGAAACAAGCGCATCGGCACCCTCCATCTCGGGGACCAGCATATCTGACTGCACGGGGGTCAACGTTTCATAACCACGCTTGGCAAGAGCTTTGCTTAGTGGCGGGATTATCCCTTCTATTCCTGTCATCTTATTCTCTCTGCAATGGGTGATAGACGGGCCTGTGGGTGGCCTTGTTGGCTGTGTTGTACATAGCACCATGACCCGCGTAAACCGCCATTTTTAAATACTTTAGTACATATCAAAATATGAGCCAAAAAAAATGCGGCCAATATCGGGCCCAAATACAAATAAGTACCCAATATTAGCCGCGTTTTAACTTAAGTTTAGCCTGATTTCTTAGGTTTATAGGCTGGCTATTACTTCTTTCAGCATATTGCGAACTTCGCCCGCAATTGCACCCAAATCAGGGTTTTCTATGGCCATCATGGAAGCGGCTGGATCCACGGCAGAAACTTCGATTTTGCCATCGGCTGTCTGTTGCACGACCACGTTACAAGGCAGCATGGTGCCGATTTTGTTTTCAGCCTGAATGGCCTTGTAGGCATATGACGGGTTGCAGGAGCCAAGAATAGTATAAGGGTTGATATCCTTGTCTATCTTTTCCTTCATGGCCTTTTGCACATCAATTGTAGTTAGCACCCCAAATCCCTTTTCCTTTAGGGCGGCGGTGGTGTGTTCGATTGCCGCGTCAAATTCCATATCTACGGTAGTGGTGAAATGATAGCTCATTTAAGTAAATCCTTTGATTGTATGAAGTTTGGGCAATAAATGGGTCTACTAAGACAAAAAAGCAAGCCTTTACTGATATGGCCCCACGCTGCTAATCTTGTCTTTATGGGCGCAGACGAATTACAGATTCTAGCAAATTATAATCGGTGGGCAAACCGAAGAATTTTTGCCGCCGTGGCGGAATTATCCGATGATGCCTACCGCAAGGATATGGGCTCATTTTTTGGATCAATCCACGCAACCCTAAACCATATTCTGGTTATCGACAGGCTGTGGAGCAGTCGGATAATGGGTGAATACCACGGCATAAAGGGCCTGGATCAAATACTGCACGAAGATTTAGCTGGCCTAACAAAAGATCGCGAAATAATGGACGAGCACATAATTCGTCTTGTTGGCCGCATGACCGCCGGCATGGACGGTGGGCTGGATCGCGAGGTTTATTACCGGATGCTAAAAGGTGGGGAAAAGCACGTTTCGCCTGCGCGTCATATTCTGTTGACGCTTTTCAATCATCATACCCACCACCGCGGGCAGGTTCACTGCATGTTGAGCCAAGCTGGCATAAAAGACATACCGTCGCTGGACGTTATTTTTTATCTGCGTGAAATCGAAGAAGATTTATAAGTCGGCCAAGTCTACAAATCAGCCAATCTGGTGACGGCCTCATTCAGCTTTTCGCTTTCAGCTTTTGCTTCCGCCAGCTTGACTTGCAATTCATCCACCACTTTTTTAGGTGCCTTGTCGGTGAAGCCCTTGTTGGCGAGACGTTGTTCAAACTTGGCTATCTCTGCGTCAAGCTTGCCAATTTCTTTTTCAAGCCGTGCGCGTTCCGCCCCCACATCAATGGCACCGGCCAATGGCAAAATAATCGTTGCCTCATCAATCACGCCGGAGACCGAACCTTTTTCAATTTCACCGCTCAAGGCTCCGCTTTCTTCGATGCGGGCCATACGGTGAATAAGATCGCGGTTGTTTCCAAGTCGGGAAATTGTATCAGCCGATGCGTCTTTGAAATAAAGCGTTAGCATTGCTTTTGGTGGTACATTCATTTCGGCGCGCAACGCACGGACAGAGGTGACGAGCCTTACCACCCAATCCATTTCGGCCTTTGCGTCTTCGTCGGCAAGGTC